>CAZIPZ010000101.1:8669-13929 GCA_964541075.1 uncultured Solibacteraceae bacterium
GTCGAGGATCTTCGCGGAACCCTAGTTCTTCCCGGGGGAGCAAAGTTCGAAATCGGTATTGGTTTAAACACAGGCCAGATGGTCGTGGGAAACATGGGATCACAAAGCCGCTTCAGCTACACCGTCATGGGAGACAATGTAAACCTAGGTTCTCGCCTGGAGTCGTTGAACAAATACTACGGCACAAAGATTATTATTTCAGACTCCACGTATGAAGCGGTGAAAGATTTCGTATTCTGCCGGCAATTGGACACCATCCAGGTCAAAGGGAAATCGCAGGCCGTCACAATTTACGAACCGCTTGGCACGCGTCGCATGGAACCCGACCGTAGGATTACGTCGCGGCGGGGTCCGATGACGCCTCAGAAGCACGTTGCCAAGGCATACGTCATGACCCGGTTCGGAGAACGCCGCCGGGAAGAGCGCCGGATGGGATCGGATCGGCTGATCGTGAAGCCGGAACAGGAAGAGATCGCAACAATGTATGAGCACGCGTTGCTTCTGTATAGGAAAGGTGACTTCGATGCCGCTGAAATGGCTTTCGATCATGTGCTGTCCCTCAATCCGACCGACGGTCCGTCTAGGCTGATGAAGGAGCGAATTGCAAAATACCGTTGCGAAGTTGCGGGCGCTGAATCACACTTTGATCCCGTTTATAAGTTCGATGAAAAATAACCGGACATGTTGCCATTCCATTTAATGAGATGAAACGCATCACACAAATTGCACTCACCCTTCTTCTACTGATGCTTGCCGGACACACCGTCGAAGCCAAATCTCCCGTTGGTGACATCATCCTCCTCGGGCAAGTCGAACGATTTGGTCAACGTTTAACGAATGACACTTCTCTTTTTGAGGGAGATTCCATTCGGACGCAAAAAGGAAGCGGCGGCGTCATTCGGGTCGCCCAAGGAAGGCTTGAAATCGACGAATCTTCTGAACTCGAAATCGTTCGGGAGAAGCCCCTCAAAATCGTTTTGAAGGCTGGATCGATCGCCTACAACTTTCCTGAAGGAGCGGCGTTCGAAATCATCACTCCACAGCTGGAGGTTCGCCCCAATGCAGGGCGCACGAATCTTTCCGGACGTGTGACCGTGCAATCCAAAGAAGACCGTGTTGAAAGCCGTAGCGGAAGTTATTCAATTGTGGAAAGAGAGGCCAACGGGGCCACGAATCAGTTGGATTCAGGAGAAGCGCTAGTTGCGTCGCTCGTTCCTGCATTGCCTGTTTCTTTGGCCGCGCCCGCACCGCTGCAGGGTCCATTAGGAAGCGCGCAAATTGCAGTGATCGAAAGTTTTTCTGGTGATGTACGCGTTGCCCGTGCTGCTACACCGAATAATCTGGCAAGGGTCACGGCAGTCGGGTTAGGGCTGGCAACCAACGACCGAGTCACAACCCTGCGCGCGGGAAATGTAGACATTCGGTTTACGGATCAAAGTCTAATTACTCTGACGCCTGGATCGAGCATTCAGATTCAACAGCAGCCGGCCCCGGTCGGAGTCACACGCAGGATCACACAGTTTATCGGAAGCATGTGGTTCAACATTCAAAGAGTGACTGGCTCGCAAACTACGCTTCAAACTCCGACGGCCGTCGCTTCGATCCGAGGGACGGAAGGAACACAGGATGTCCCCAATGAATTTCAAAGCACGCACGCCCTGAACGACGGGATCGAAGAGATCACCGAGGTCGTGACACAACAAAGTGTAACGATCCGCGCAGGGCAGCGGGTGACTGCGATTCGAGGTATAGGGTTTACACCGATCGTCGCTCTTCTCGCGGCGATACCAAAACCAACCGTTGGCGGCGCCGGCGGCGGAGCGGGTGGAGCGGCTGGTGGCGGCGCGGCGCCCGGTGCAGCAGGCGGGGCTGCCGGCGGAGCTGCTGGGGGCGCTGCAGGTGCAGGCGCAGCAACGGCTTCGACCGTGTCCACAGTCGCGACTGTCAGTGCGGCGACCGCAGCAACCACAGTAGCGGCGGCAGTGCCAACGTTGGCAAGGCCGAATACGCCTTCAGCGAGTTCGAGTGCGCCATTGAGCAGTCCCGGGGGCGCCTAAGAGCCTAAGAATGGAGAGCCAGTCTATCTGACTCTTCTGAAGATATTAAAGCCGATCCGGAAAGCGTCTGTACCCTGCACTGCGTACTGAGCGGTAGTCATCGGCTCCTGCCTTGAAATGACGAGCTCAAAAGTGTGGCGATATGTACCTTTTTGAAGGCCGATAGACACGCCTGGCCGATCCTTGAATTCCCCCCTGAAACCGTGCAAACGGGGAATAAACTCGCCTACCAGCGAAACTGAAGGTCTAAAACGAATACCGACTCCAAGACCAAGAGCGCTCGTGTGATTGTGCTCAGCCCCAAAAACAAACTCGGGAGGAACAAACGTTGCTTCGTTCCTCGTATCAAATGCAAATGTCGGCGCAACCACAAATGAAATACGATCCATGAACGTGCGGACAGTCACAAGCTGAAAAAATGAAGAATACCGTTCGTGAAAATTCTTACGTCCCTCTACCCCGCCTCGCACCTGAATCGTCACCGGCAAAGACTCGGATTGACGCGTGATCTGCGCGGCTCCGCTGAACTCAACAGTCTTGAAGAGGTTGCTTCGAAATGCGGAAACGGAAATTCTATCCTTCACGCCAACCTTGACGCCGTAAGCTACGAGCGCGGAACTGTCGAGACCAAAGAAATCGCTGGGGCCGCCTCCTGTGCATTTATCCTTGCCCCCGAGACAAATGGGCTGCAAAAAGCGATGACCTATCCAGAAATCCGCTTCCCCTGCGTTGAGGGGTTTGCCATTAGGCAAATTGACTACGCTCATACCAAAGAACGCTCCTTCGTGCGAATAAGCGTCAAGCCCCAAATTGACGTCGGGCGAGTCCGAAGACTTTGTTTCAGCTTGTAGCGGTGCGCTCCGGTCTGACGGAGGGATAGCCGAGGGTTGCGCTGCCGGTCCCGGCGTGTTGGCAACGCTTCCACCCGCAACTTCCCTGCCGTCAATGGCTCTCTTCTCGACATCGACAAGTGTGTACCTGGAATCGGTTTGAACAACGACACGCTTATTAGCCGGGTCCGAGAAATGGATTATTAGTGTGTCCGTCACCTTCGAACTTGGATAGATGAAGCGATCGGGAAATCGTGCACGGAGAACCGGCGTAATAACCTGTCCTAGAGATTCAAATGCCGAACCAAACTCGTTTCGCTCATCACCGCCTTCGGGACTTCGATGGCAAGTGATGCAACCGTCAACGGTTGGACTTCTAAAAGGATCGTTTCGGAATGCATCAAGATAGTCCGGAAAAGCGAACGCAGAAATGCGTGTGCAAAAAACTAGCGCCATCCATATAGAAATCCGAAAAACAAATCTCATACCACCTCCAGAAAATCGATTTTCGAATTGATCCAACTGGACATCCCTGCCAAAACTCGAAAACCTATTTGAATCTCGCTCGCGAAACATGAGGATTTCCATCCACAAAAAAACGCCATGGCTTGTCTCTGTACTCGCCGGCATAATCAACACCGATCCTCGGACTTGTCTTAATCCGGCCTTGATTCAGATTTCTATCTTCAATCCAAATCGTTCTGCCAGCAAGACTCTCGCCGTTCAATTCTTTGTCGATCGAGAAAGCCATACAAACTTTGCCCGGGCCGCTTGAAATGGCAGTTTCCAATTTCGGATTCTTGCGGAGCAACCGCATGGTGTCAATCCCTTCCAGCGGTTCCGTAGCTCGAATCAAAACAGCAGCGGGATACCCTTCGTCTTCGGTTACGACGTTCAAGCAGAAATAAAATCCATAGATCATGTACACGTACGCGCGTCCTGGCGGACCGAACATCACTGCCGTGCGAGAGGTATGCCCCTTTGATGCATGGCAGGCCAGATCGTGTGAACCAACATAGGCTTCGGTCTCTACTATTTTTCCCGCAAGTCTCCGTCCTTCAAGTTTGCGTACAAGAACCTTTCCGATAAGATCCGAGGCGACTCTCAGTGTTGAACGTGCATAAAAAGACCGGTCGAGCTTCAACGTCGTTGCGCCGAGTGAGTACCGATGATGCCTGTGCTTCGGATATAAGTCGAACTATAGAAGGGAATCAAAAAAGGGAGTTGCGTGAATGATCTGCGAACTGGACAGTCCGCCGGCTGTACGTTCCAGCCAGCGAACTGTCTCATCTCTTAGGCAGCCTCTGTCTTTCCTCGCACTTGTTTTTTAATCTTCCAGTGCGAGAAGAGGTACTTATGCCCACATCGGGGACACTGCCACGAGCCCTTTACCGGATCAGCTCCCCGCTCGTGAAACATTTCGACAATCAAATGACAATGAAGGCACATTGTCGGATGACTGAAGACCATGTCTCCCTTCGCGCTTTTCGCCGCTACTGCCATAAAACCTCCTGTTGATTGATATTCGAGGGCTCTTCTCCTCAGAACACGGCTGCACGCACTCGTCACACAGAGATAGCTATAAGTGCCAAAGTTAGAAAGCGTCCTGCAACTCGCAGCTAAAGAGTACGAACGTGTGAGTTGACGTATTAAAAAGGTCGGTGTTTCCTTGCGCCGTCTGAGGTATCTCGAAGGCCCCGCGGGACATTATACTCGAACTAATAGAATTAGCTGCGATGTTAAATAGAAATTGCCTTCAATTAGTGCAAATGCTAAGTAATTAAGGTCTAAGCACAGAGTTTTCGGCCTTTTTCCGAGTTCCTTAGATTCTGACCTCAATCAGCGATTGTCTCGAATGAGTGAAACTGAAGAACAAGAAGCAACTCTGGACGCTGTTTTCGCTGCGCTAGCCCACCGTTCACGAAGAAGGATCCTTCTCGTCCTTAGACATAATAGAGGCAAAATGACTGCGGGGGAGATTGCTGAAAGTCTCTCGTGCACTTGGCCAACAACGACTCGCCACTTACATGTCCTGGAATCGGCGGGCCTCGTCCGAGTTGAAAAAGACGGGCGAGGGCGCACATACCACCTGGAATCTCACCTCATCGTTCAGGTGACGCGAAAATGGCGCCGGTGGTTTGAAGAGGGCGTGTAGTAAGATTTCACGTTTTCGAAGATCCTGATGCGCATACCTATTGTGCCCTTTATCGTTGCCGTGGTTCTGCTTGGCGGCGCGGTGTACATCTTCACGTCGATCAATCCGCCCAGAAAGGTCATGGACGCTCCCCGCTTGACGCGTCTGGCGGATATTGAGGGGATTGAAACCGAAGTGGCCATTTCACCCTCGGGCGACCGGTATGCCGTGATTGCCTC
>CAZIPZ010000102.1:0-13770 GCA_964541075.1 uncultured Solibacteraceae bacterium
GCGTGCTTGAATGCCTGGCCGCACTCGAACACAGTCACGCCGAAATCATTGTCGTTGATGACGGCTCGGCCGAACGCGTTGTCGCTCAGGACAACGTGCGCGTGCTCCGGCACGACCGCAACCGTGGCCGCGCAGCAGCGGTGAACACCGGATTGAAGGCCGCGACCCATGATCTCGTTCTAATGATCGACGACGATATCTTCGCCGCTCCGGACATGGTCGCGCGTCTCGTCGATGAGTACATGATTCGTAGAAACACGAAACTGGCTTTGGTTGGACGAGTTGTCTGGGACCCCGATGTTCCAGTGACCCTCACCATGCGCTGGTTGGAAGAAGCCGGTCCTTTTCGCAATATCTCCGGGGATGCATCCGCAGACCTGCCGACTCTTTCAACCGGCAATACCTTGATGTGGCGGCCGTTCATTCTCGCGCACGGCGGGTTCGATGAAAACTTCACACATTACGGGCTCGAAGACGTTGAGCTTGGTTTGCGCTTGAAAAAGCACGGTCTCGAGGTCCGCTTGTTGGCGTCAGCGGTCGGATTTCATCACAAGGTGATGAAGATTCGCGATCTGGTTCACCGCGAATACGAAGAAGGACTTTCTGCGGTCTATCTTCATTCGAAGTTTCCTGAATATCTACCTCAAGTCGATGATGTAGAGACGTTGCTTCGAAACGAAACCAAATCGAAGGAAGCGGAATCTGCAACCGAGGAAATCGCTCTTTTGGAGCAATCGGATTCGAGGAGTTTGCCTCTGGGCGCTGCAGATCTTTTCCTTACAGTGTATCGGCATCACTTTCTGCGAGGAATCCTGGAGGGACAGCGCCAGCTCGGCAGCCTCAAGAATACGAGTCAAAGCTCAAGCACGCTGGCGATCTACAACCAAGCGTCGCATTTGGAATCCGTGGGCGAACTAGATGAGGCGCGGCGGTTGTTCCAATTGGTGCTGCATCGGCGCGATACGGAATACTGGGCGGGCGCTGAATATCACCTGGGTTGCGTTGAAGACCGGATGGGGAACGCCAAAGCCGCTTACGAGCATTTTGTCGAGTGCGTTCGTTTGAATCCCGGCCACCGGAAGGCGCGTCAAGCGCTGAACAGGCCTACCGTTTACAAAGAAATACGACCCAATATCTTCGAACGCACCGGGACAAAGGGGAAGACGAAGGTTCTCTTCATTCTGTTTGGAGCTTTGGGCGATGTTATTAATGCATTTCCTGTCGTGGCGGCTTTGCGCGACAAGTTTCACTCTTCCGAAATCTTTTGGATGACGCTGCCGGACTACGCTCCACTAGCTTGCGCAAGCTTTGCCGACTCCATCCAGGAAAGCACCACTAGAGGCGTCATACCGTGGGACTGGATTGACGAGGAAGGATTCACGCATGTGTTCTATCCGGAAGGTAATGCCAACCACGACGAATGGGAACAGAGCGGTCTTCATATGATCGACTTTATGGCCTCCAAATGTGGCGTGGAACTCGAGAGTCGCAGGGCGTGGCTCGAACCAGGCCCCGAAGCGCTATTCGAAGCAGAAGAATTTCTGGCAGATCACGGTTTGACGCGAAAAACATTTATCACGGCGTCCCACGTCGGCATTTCCAGCCGGCACTGGCCGCACTCCAACCTTGCCAAAGTGGCTCAGGAAGTCGGTATGCCGATGATTGTTTTCGGAAGCGCATCCGATCCCGAAATACCTGGAACAATTTCATGTTTCGGAAAACCCTTTCGAGTCGTGGCGGCGCTGATTAGATGGAGCGTTTTCTTCCTGGGGCCGGACTCAGGAGTGTCCTGGATTGCAACAACGACGAACACACCAATGGGAGTGTTTATGGACCCACTGCGACAAGCAAAATTCGCAGTCGGCTTTGCCGAAGTATTGAAACAGGACAAGGACGATATTCAGGAATGGGGCATACACACGAGCCCCGAAGTTGTGATTGAGCATGTGAAATCCGAGGTGTTCATGGAGGAACCAATATGAGAATTCTGGTAACCGGCGGTCTGGGAACCGTTGGCACTATTCTGGTAAAAGAACTCCGCAGGCGGGGACATGAAGTCTGGGCGTGCGATCTTTACCATGATCATGACCGTCTTTACGTGCGCTGCGACGTCTCAAAATTTCGTCAGGTTCAGCAGCTCATTTCGAATCATCGATTCGACTACGTTTACCACCTTGCCGCGGAATTCGGCCGCTGGAATGGAGAGGACTACTACGAAAACCTATGGCTCAGCAATGTCGTGGGCACGAAAAATCTTCTGACTCTCCAGGAAACCTATCGCTTTCGTATGGTGTTTTTCAGCAGCTCCGAAGTTTACGGCGACTGGGAAGGCGTAATGTCGGAGAGCGTTATGGAGTCTAACGAGGTCAAGCAGCTTAACGATTATGCCATTACCAAGTGGGTCTCCGAGATTCAGGTGTTGAACCACTCGCGTATGGCCAATACGGAAAACGTCCGTGTAAGGTTGTTCAATACCTATGGACCGGGAGAGTACTACTCCCCTTACCGCAGCGTGGTGTGCCGGTTTGCTTATTCTGCTTTACACGATCAGCCATACGAGGTCTATCTCAACCATCACCGGACATCGACCTTTGTGACGGATACCGTGAGGACGCTGGCGAATATCGTTAACAATTTCAAGCCGGGCGAGGTATACAACATCGGCGGACGCGAGTATCACGACATCAAATACCTCTCGGACTTGATCCTGAATCATCTGAATAAGTCGGATGACCTCGTTATCTACAAGGAATCGGAGCCTTTCACGACGAAGGACAAGAAGATCGATATCTCCAAAGCAGAGCGCGATCTGGATCACCGCTCTTTGGTCAACCTGGAAGAAGGCATTCCGAAAACAGTCGATTGGATGAAAGAAGTTTATAAGGATACGGTGCCGTGCCGAGAGTCAGCATTGTCATTCCCAATTACAACTACGGCCAATATATTGGAGAAGCAATTGATCATGTAATCCGCCAAACGTTTACTGACTGGGAACTGATCGTCGTGGATGACAACTCGACGGACGGTTCCCATCAAATCGTTGAGGATTACATTGAACGCCATCCGGACCGGAACATTACGTTAAGCGTTAACGAAAATGGCCCATCCGGAACGCCGACTCCAATCAACATAGGCATCCGGCGAATGACAGGGGATTATTTCGCCTGGTTGAGCTCGGACGACATATTTGAACCCAACAAGCTTGAAGCGCAGCTGAACGCATTCCGGACCAGACCCCAACTCGCGATGGTGCATTCTGCTTTCACGACCATAGACAAAACTGGTCGAAAGACCGGATCGTTTTATCCTCCGAACGAATTCGAAACCGATGCTTTCACGGGTCTTCTCGACGGAAATTTCATCAATGGGAACACCGTTCTTATCCGACGTGCGGTGCTGGAGCAGGTTGGCCCTTTCCTTGAGACGGACCCCCTCTACCCGGACCTCTGGCGCGCCGCCGAGTATTACCATTGGCTGAAAATAGCCCGTCTTCATCCAATCGAATGCATCCAAACGCCCCTTCACCGCTCGCGCAGACATGCGGGAAACGCAGAATATAACTCCAGCAGCATGGGAAGCGCGCTGGAACGTATGCTGATTCGGCGGTTCTTTAGAGAACACGATGTCCAGTTTACCGCTGAGATGGTGACAGCTCTTGCACTTCGAGGTCTGACCAGTATCAGCATTTTCGGCTTTGAACAGTTGAGTGACGAAGAAAAGCGACGCGCATCGGTGCTCCTTGAGACTACCGAAACAGATCAGGATAGGTGGGATATCGGAGAGTACGGAAAGGTTCGGCGGCTTGACAACAACCGAATTCGAAGCGCCTTTCGAGCTGAATCTGCAATTCAGGCTAAAGCGATGCTTGAGGCGGTGACGACGCTCGAACGACCACAGACGAAGCCTTATCGAAATGCAGCGAAAGCCAGACTGGCAGGTTTGGAAACGGCGGATCGATGCCTCGAATAACTGTTGTTTTGCCCGTATATAACCATGGTCGATATGTCGCAGCATCAATCGAATCGCTACTTGCCCAGGAATATACCGATTTCAAGATCGTCGCCGTTGATGATGGCTCTACCGATGATTCCCTCAATGTATTGGATCAATACTCCGCCTTTATCGAAATCCACCGCACGTTGCACGCAGGTCCGGCGCGGGCACGCAACGTCGCTTTAGCGGCTTGCGATTCGGAATTCATCGCGTTTATGGACGCCGATGACCTGAGCGCTCCATCGAGATTCAAGATCCAGGTTGGGGAGATGGACATCAACAACTTGGATATTTTGGCCTCCGAGCTCAGTTTCGTCGACGATTGCGGAAGACCGCTACCAGGCGCGTGGCGTTGCCCGCCACAGGCTTCAAATGACTTTTGGGGCTCCCTTTTGGAGCGAAATTGGATAGGCACACCATCGGTGATGCTTCGACGCACCGCACTCGAGGTTAGTGGCACATTCGACGAAGACTTCACCCACGCTGAAGATTATGATCTGTGGCTTCGCATCAGCAGACAGCACCGGATGGGATACGTGCCCGCACCTTTGGGACGCTGTAGACGCCACTCAGCCAATATGAGCACGAACATCGATGCCCACCGCGCTTTCGAGCGCCGTGCGCTCCAGAAGGTCAGCCCCGTAGAAGCTCGGCTAGCCATCCAACGCCTGTATAAGAATGATCCCGCACGCCAAGAGGAATCATGGCTGTGGTTTCTCCTTCGGAGCGACAACCCAGGATTTGGCCTCGAAGTCGAGAAAGCACTTCAAAACTATCCTGACTCGAGACCTATCCGTTTCGCTTATGGAGTTTTCAAGTGTGAACGAGGCTTTTACGAAGAAGCCGCCAATCTTTTCCGTCAATTGAGCACGAACGACGCAGCATCAATGAATAATTTTGCGGTCGCAAGCGCAGCAAAGGGGGACTGGAAAGCCGCGATGGCCAGCCTTGAGGATGCAATGCGACTCCGACCTGATTATTACGATGCTCGTATAAATGTTTCCGCTCTTCGCGACCGGCGCCCGCTGCGGCTTACACACCGGCCATTGCGATCCGATCTCGTGCCCATGCTTTGACTAGCCCACCTATTCATAGCGCCGAGCCTCCGCATTCCAACGTAATTCAGGGCAGCCTTTGCAGTCCTCCCTTTCAAAAACAATGTATTGCGGCAACCATCCAGACACTTTCAAAGTCGTGGCTCGAGCGATCTCCGGATAGGGATATGCAAACCCTCGCAGATAAATTCTCTCAGGCGCTCGTTGCTCGAGCACCTTCACAAGCTCGCTTGTCGGAGCTGCGCGTTCCTCGAACTGCGCGTCCTTGCGCAGCCAAATGTAGGCGATGTTAAAGACCACAAATATCGAGATGAAAGCCGCCACCAGCTTTGAAGTTTCCATGGTTCGTAGGACACACGCTAAAACGGTCATAAGGACCGCCGACGCTAGGTAAACCTGACGGCTGGGAAGATTACTCTGATAGGTAATGAACATGTAGGGCAGCATCGGAATCACAGCAAGCAGACATGCCGCCAGTAAACGACGCGATGGCCAGGACTTCCTCTGCATACGAGCAAGAATGATTAGAATGTAGACCCACGGCCACGCAAGCCTGTGCATGCTGTTGGCCAGAACGAGCACTGCGTGCGGCCCTAACGCATACGAACGATTTCCAATCATGAAATTTTGGGAGTAGGTGCTGACGAAGACTGCTGCAAAAACCGCAACTGGGAGAGCGAGGAAAGCCCAGCCTTTAAAAAATGGCCGCTTTTGATAAACATTGAGCAACGGCAACATCAGCAGAGATATCGCGGCGGATTCTTTCGAAAACAATGCCAATGCACAACAAAACGCCGCTAACACGTAGCGCTCTCTAGTCCAGGAAATCAGCGTCAGTAAAAGGAAAAACGCGAGAAGCGTTTCGTTCATAGCGGCAAGCCACATTACAGCTTCCTGAGGCGCCTGAAAAACCGCGAACAACAGAGCTGCCAGCCAGGCGGTTTGTTCATCACGGATCAATATGCGCACCAGAGAAAACAATAACGCGGTATTAACGAGATGAAGGCCGATGTTGAAGAGATAGTAGACGGCGGGCTGGTATCCCGCCAAATACTTCAAGACTCCGAAAACCACATAACTTGTACTGCGAAAGTTTTCCGGTGGCGCCTGGTGAAGGTAGAGAATGTCGGCCTTGATGAATTCAATGCGTTCGAGAATAACCCAGTCGTCAGCGATGAACCCGTTATTCAGCGCCGGCAGATAGGCCAGAACCAGCAAGGCTGAGATTAAGACGAACCGGATCTTATCCGAGAGAATCAGAGAGTGAGCAGAATGTCCCATCCGTAGATGAAGCCGAAGATAGCGCTTGCGACACCTGCGAACAAGCGCAAAGGCGGTAGGACGCAATTCAAGAAGCGCGCGCCAAAAGTGAACGGCAATCCGATCAGGCAGCTCATAGTTAGCATGCCGCAAATAGAACCTGCACCAAAAACCAGAAGGTACGTCAGTCCCAAGAGGGTCTCCCCTTTTCGCATTACTTCCGTAAGAACGAGCAGTATCAGGGCGGCCGAACCAGCCAATCCGTGAATGATCCCGATCAAGAGGGGCTTGAAGCCCGACAAACCGCTATGAGGCCCTTGGTGAGATATCGTCGCAGCATGCGCGCCTATCTGGTCGTGGAAATGGATGTGCCTGTGATGCTTCCCACCATGGGTATGCGAATGCATATGAATGGTTGAACCACTCAAAGTCGCATACACCAGTCGAGCGCCGAGCACCACAATCATTGCGGCCACGACAAGTTCCATCAGCTTTGCGAGTCTTTCCGGAATTTCTACGCCCAAAACGATCACGACTAGACCGGCGGCGACCAACGAAATCGTATGTCCCAAGCCCCACAAGGCCCCAACAGCTGCAGAACTCCTGATAGAACGTTCCTCGCTAACGATTGTAGAAACCGCTGCCAGGTGATCGGCCTCTGTCGCGTGCTTGAGACCCAAAATGAAGCCAAGACCAAGAATGAGAGTCATCGAGTCCGTCATGGGGTTAGCCTTTAACCTGGCATGCCTCCAGTTCCCGAACAATTCTCTCACTGAACTAGGGTTTGTGAATCAGACAAACGGTTAGAGGCCCTGCGGGAGAGGACGAGCCTCAGTATCGTAGTCCGGCCTTCATTCCGTTGTCAGCGAGATTCAGCGGTCCGCGGGAGCGGTACGCGATGTGCGACGTGATGGATTTGAGAACACTCAAACCTCCCGAGATGTGTTCAGGTTCCGAGGTGGACGAGGAACGCAAGCAACATATCTTACGCCCCGCAAGATGTTGAGCCGGGGATTGCAGCAGCCAATCTCGTACATCCCTCGGCTATGGCATCGTCGATTGCCTTCGAGTTCAGTCTCAGCAAGCCTTCCTTGGCCGTGAGTTCTAGGAAGCCATCAAGACAGCCGCACTCTTTTTTCCGGGTTTGGAGAATATCCCGCAAGTGTTCCAGAGCTAGCGGGCACGGTTTTGAAGCGTGATGATAGCTCTTCAGAATGCCTTCTGCGTTTACAGGACGGGTGCAGAACGTCGTCAATGCATCTTCGAGAGAAAGAATTTCGGCAGGGTCTCGCAGTATGCCGCCCTCCGTGGCGTTAATAAACCGCACTCCTTTTGTTTGGCGAATTTTTCGGATGAAGTAATCACGATACGCGATAAGGTTCTCGGTGGTGCGCACGGGACGATTCCAAATATCGGTGGCGACTGTGTGCTTCGGACTTTCAGCATCAAACGCGTTGCCGTCAAACATTGTATGACTGGCATAATCCCTTCCCCAGGAATAGGCGAAATCCTGTCCAACGAAGATGATAGGATCGGCCTCCATGCGGCAAGCCAAATCCAACGCGGCGGTCGCTACAGATCCCCACACATTCAAGCGGCTCTTTGCAAAGCCGAATTTTGCAAACAAGGCATCCGGAAATAGCCCCACTCCGAAGGAATATCGACGGTGAGCGGCGCTCAGTGCACTCGAATGAACGGCCTGTTCCGCGATAAGGTACGTAGAGTCCGGCACGCAGCCGACGACATGTTTTGCGTTCAGCTCGCTGGGGTCCGCAATAATCACAGCATGGGGTGTTATGTTTGAAGCCAGGAGGGGGCGTAGGGCTGTGTCCACTGCCAGAACGAAACATCGTTCGGTAAAGGAGCGTATCTGAAAAATATTTCTATCCAGCGAAGGGCCTGCCGAAACCAAGACCAATGGCCGGCCCTTGAGTTTTCCGAATAGCCCGCCTACATCAGGATCAGACTGATACTTGAAGTTCGCCAGTACATTCCTAAAATACGTGCTGCCATTCTGAAAATGAGTGAAGAGATTCGCGGCTTTGTCCCGCAGTCGCTTTTTGAAGTTTTCCCTCAAACCAGCGGCCAATTCTGCATGATGCCGGACTGCGGCAGGCCACTCTAGCCAAAGAAATTCGTCAGTTTCCCGACATCCATCCAGGACCCATTCGTCGAAAAATTGACACACTCTAGTTCCTGTTACGAAGCAAAAGCGCTCATCTTTGAGAACGTCATCGTTGCTCTTCTGGGCGAGGGCGTGTCTGAAAAGCTCATCATATGGCTCAAAAATGACGACTCGGGCGGAACGTTTCATACGCTCCCGAAGGACATCGCCGGCATAACCCAAACCCCAGCCGAAGTGGAAGATTATGTCGGCTTTCTCTATTCCGAGCTGTCCATAGAATTTCTGCGCCTCGCGCCTGGGATCGTAGGTACTGTGATAGGGAGCGCCGTCTACTTCGACATTGGGTTCTCCCGATCGACTTAGTGCACTTTGCAGACGCGGAACGACCATGGTTGATGTCTGGAGCAAGCCTTCTACCAAGCTTTGTCGATTCATATCTCAATGGAATGCCAAATGCTAAATAAAGCGCCTAGGGAGGAAGCAAACGCGATGTATACGGAGACGGCAACACCAAGTGGGCCCCGCACAAAAATGTTTCTGGATATCCCGACGGCCGCCGAAATGGCAGGCTTCTCGATTCGGCATTTCCGCAGAATCATTGAAGAAGACAACATTCCAATTGTGCAGATAGGACGAAAATTCTTCATTCTTGGACGTGATTTTACGAACTGGGAACTGAGTAAGCGCGAAAAGAAGACCGCGTAAACGGATTACCCACTGTGGTAGAACCGTCTACGCGATATGTAGCGAAGTTCCGCTTCGGTCACACTTCGATACACAGAGCGCGGGGGGCAGACCCGCAGTGCTCCATCGGTAGGTTTTGATTCTCAGAAATACTTTTTGGTCGATCTATATTAGGAGTGCGCGGGAAACCTAGAGGGAAGCAAAGCCAGAATCCAGACCCCGGCGATTTCCGCCTTTTTCCAGTTCCTGGCTTATGGATGTCACTTCTTGGCAGCTCCAAGGACTGCATCCTTGGCGGCTTTTGCGACGCGAAATTTCAAAACGGTCTTCGCGGGAATCTTGATCTCTTCACCGGTTGCCGGATTACGGCCCATTCGGGCTTTTCTCTTCTGTTTCACCAATTTCCCCAAGCCAGGAAAAGCAAACTCACCCTTTTTTGCCTCGCGATACGCCAGGTCTGTGAGGGCTGTCATAAAGTCTTTAACTTGCTTCTTACTGATGCCCGTTTTCGTCGCCATTTCGTTGACGATCTGGGTTTGGGTCATCTTTGCCATCAACAATCCTCCTTTAGCAATTTGTCATTCCGTGAATCAATCGATCTCAATGAGAGCGTGCTGGCCAAATTCAATCCTAAGACGTTAGAGTGTGCGCAGGGTTCTGTCAACAGCTAAGCTCTCTTGAAGCCCCTTAAAATTTCCTTCAAATCATATCTGAGAATGATGGGTCGTCCGTGAGGACAAACAGTCGGCACGTCAGTCTTCATCAACTCCCCTACCAACCACCTCATTTTTGTTTCATCGAGTGGAGTATTGATCTTAATCGCAGCGTGACATGAAACGGTGGCTGCGATCTTCTTCTTGAGCGTCTCGATATTCACTACCTGGGTCTCCCGGTCGAGTGCGTCCAGAATCTCGATCAGGAGTGTCTCTACGGCAAGCGGTTTTAATATCGCGGGCGCGGTCTTTACAGCAATCGTTTTCGGACCGAATGGATCGACCTCAAATCCGTTTTTCGCCAATTCAGGAACAATACTATCGAGAACGACCATCTGACGCGGAGACAACTCCACTATAACCGGCATCAGTAATCGCTGAACATCGAGTTTTCCAGCAAGTTTTTGCCGCAGGTACGCCTCGAAAAGCACACGTTCATGGGCGACATGCTGGTCAATGAGGATAAGGCCGCTCGTGTCTGTTGCAACGATGAAACTATCCCGAAGCTGCCCGATGGGACGCACTTCACTTTTCACCCTATCGAATTCTGGATATGCCGGAGCCGGGATGGGCTCATCACATGGCCGGGAGGGATCCGTTGTCCTGAAGTTTAAGCCAAGTGGCATTTCATACCCAGCCGTTGTAGTCGGTTGCGCTTGCAAGGAAAATGGGGTATGGACAACTGCCTCCCCTGAGGCCCACGAATCGGGGACTCGAGCCTGAGGAATCGGCGGCAAGAAGGGCGATTCTGTAACGCCGGCGCCTTCCACGGCCACTATCGTCTTATCCTGAGTCAAACCCGAAAGTATTGAGTCGCGAATGGCATCGTGGACGAAAGACTGATGTTTGAATCGAACCTCCGTCTTTGCGGGATGGACATTGACATCCACATCCTCGAAGGGAATGGTCACGAACATTATCGCTACCGGGAATGTGCCGGATGGGAGAATGTTTCTGTACGCTTCGCTGATCGCGTGAAGAATGATCTTGTCTCTCACTAAGCGCCGATTGATGAAGAAGAACATCGAATTGCGATTGTACTTTTGTACATGAGGCCTGGAAGTGAACAGGTGAATTCTTACACCGGATCGTCTGTAGTCCTTCTCGTACTCCACCATCTGGTCCAGCAGGTCTTTTCCGAACACCTGGTAGATACGCTCCCTGCGGTCGCTGACGGCAGGGGCGGCAAGTATTTCAAAAGAGCCGCTTTTGAGAGTGAAATGAATTTCAGGGAACGCCAGAGCGTAATGGGTGCAATACGTCGTGATTTGGCTCAGTTCGTAGGACTCCGACCTCAAGAACTTCCGGCGTGCTGGAACATTGAAAAATAGATCTTCGACACTGATTTGAGTACCGCGCGGAAAGGCTCCCTCGCGCTTCGCCACCTGTTTGCCGCCCACGACCTCAATCGCGGTTCCAACGGTCGCGTCAGCCTGAGTTTCAAGCGACAGCCTGGATACGGATGCGATCGAAGGAAGAGCTTCACCCCTGAACCCGAGCGTCTTGATGCAAAAGAGATCGTCCGGGCCATAAAGCTTGCTGGTCGCATGCCGGCCGAAGCAAGCTTCGGCATCCTCGGCGGACATTCCTTCGCCATCGTCCCTGACGCGGATTAGTTTTCGCCCGCCTTCCTCAACATCGATGGCGATCTTTCCTGCTCGTGCATCGAGCGAGTTTTCGAGCAGTTCCTTCACGACCGATGCCGGTCTTTCGACAACCTCGCCTGCCGCAATGCGGTTGGCCACGTTGTCAGGAAGGATTTTTATTTTCGCCATTTAACTCTTGCGGTCAGCAGGCATCTCAATCCGGATGTGCAGTTCCTTGAGTTGTTGCGGGCGCACATTGTTGGGCGCATTCATCAACAAATCTTCTGCATTCTGATTCATCGGGAACATGATCACTTCCCGAATGTTCGGTTCATCGACCAGCAACATTACGATTCGATCAATCCCGGGAGCAATTCCACCGTGAGGCGGCGCACCGAACTTCAATGCATTAATGAGCGCCCGGAACCGAGTATCCACCTCGTCCCGGCCGTAGCCGGCGATTTGGAAAGCCTTGTACATCGTTTCGGGGTCATGGTTTCGAATGGCCCCGGATGAAAGTTCGTAGCCGTTGCAAACGATGTCGTATTGAAACGCCTTAATGTCGAGCGGATTCATTTCCTCCAGCGCTTTGCGCCCACCCTGAGGCATTGAAAACGGATTGTGGCTGAATTCAATTTGCCCCGTATCCGGGTTTTTCTCGTACATTGGAAAATCGACAATCCAACAGAAACGGTAGACATCCTTCTCATTCAACTCCAGAAGGTTTCCTAACCTTTCCCTGATAAGGCCCATGAGCTTGCTGGAGCGTTCCCAATCCTCGTCGGCCATGAAAACTATCGCATCGCCAAGCTCCGCATGGCACACCTTTAATATCCCCACGACCTCACTGGCGCCGAGGAACTTCGCGATGGGCCCCTTCAACGACTGCCCTTCCTCCACCATCAACCAAGCCATGCCCTTGGCGCCAGCGGCTTTAGCCTGCTCTTCGAGCTTGTCAAAAAACGAACGGGCCTGCGCTGCTCCTTTCGGAATGCGCAGACCTCGAACATGCTTGCCGGCAAAAGCGCGAAATGTTCCTGATTCTGGAAACAGCTCTGTCAAGTCTACGATTCGAAGAGGATTACGAAGGTCTGGTTTATCAGTCCCGTACTGAAGGAGCGCGTCTCTGTAGGTGACTCGCGGAAAAGGAACTGGTGTGATCGTTCGCTGAGGGGCAAATTCTTGAAAGAGGCCATGAATCATTGTCTCCACAACACGAAAAACATCATCCTGAGTCACAAAGCTCATTTCCAGATCAAGCTGATAGAACTCCCCGGGCGATCTGTCTGCGCGGGCATCTTCATCGCGATAGCAGGGCGCTATCTGAAAATAGCGATCAAACCCCGAAACCATAATCAACTGCTTAAACATTTGCGGCGCCTGTGGCAACGCGTAGAACTTGCCGGGATGCCGTCGAGACGGCACAAGAAAATCTCTCGCGCCTTCAGGGCTGGAAGCGGTCAGGGTCGGGGTCTGGTACTCAACAAACCCAAGAGCATTCATCCTCCTCCGGATGCTTGAAATGACCTGCGAGCGCATCAAGATGTTCGCATGCATCTTCGAGCGCCGTAGGTCCAGAAAGCGATAACTGAGACGAAGATCTTCCGGCACGGGGACCTCCGGAAATACTGCGAAGGGCAGCGGAGCTGTCGCTCCCAACAATTCCGCCTCGGAAACCTTGACTTCAATACCGCCCGTCGGCATGTTGGGATTCATTTGGCCTGCTTCCCTGGCGATCACTGCGCCGTCGACACGGATAACGGTCTCTTTCGGAAGACCCTCCAAGAGATCATGTGCAGGCGTTCCAGGCTGAACGACTAATTGGGTGACGCCGTAGTGGTCCGCCAAGTCAATAAACAGGACGCCGCCATGATCTCGACGATTTCGCAGCCACCCGGATAGACGGACCTGCGCAGCCAAATGATTGGTCCTTAGTTCTCCGCAAGTATGAGTTCGATATCGATGCATGCTGTTTTCCATTATTCCAGTTCAGGACTTAGCTCTCGGCTAATATCTGCGCCTCCGTTACATTTCGTTGTTCCTTGGTCGCCATGTCACGAAGAAGGAGGGTTCCCGACTTCATCTCTTCGTCTCCAATGATGAGCACCAATTTCGCTTTCAACTTGTCGGCCAGGCGCATCTGACTCTTCAGACTGCGCCCATCGAAATCCAAATACACTCGTTTCCCCGCAGATCTCAACTTTCCTGCAAGCAGTGTCGAGTAATCGAATGCAGCATCACCCAGTGGCGCTAAAAAGTATTCTGGAGAATAGTCAACTGCAATCTTCGTCGTATCGGGAATGGTTAGAATCAGGCGTTCCAATCCCATTCCAAAACCGAATCCCTTCGTCGGG
>CAZIPZ010000103.1:0-2130 GCA_964541075.1 uncultured Solibacteraceae bacterium
ATTCGATTGGCTCAGGGCGGGGTTATTCCTCAAAATATCTCGCCTTCTTCCAACAAACGCCTGGTCCAAACTGTACAGAGTGATTGCGCGGTCGTCAGAGGTGCCTGCAACGCCGTCTCGTCCCGGATCGGTTCCGTTGACGGGAATGCTGTATGCGGAATAGGGAATTGCGTCATTATTCAACTGGAACCGGTCTTTTTCGAACTTTCGAACCACATTGATTCGCAGCGAGAAGTCCGTAAAGAGCTCTCGATCAAGACCGACGGTGTATTCGTCGGTGTGTGGGAACTTCAGGTCTCCGCCGACGTCGCGGTTGATTCCGCCTGTGACGCTTACTGGCGTGAGGCCGGCAGGATTAAATGTGCAATTGGTGCGATAGCAATTCAATCCCGGGTTGATTCCATCCCAGTTGTAACGAATCTTTGTCATCGTCATCGGGTTCACGGATGAAGCGATGGAAGACTCAGGGTTCATTGTGTACCGGCCATAGCTCGCTTTCAACGCAGTTTTGCCGTTGCCCAGCAAGTCATAAATGACTGATAAGCGTGGCACGGGCCCGCTGAGCGTTTGGAGTTCGCGGCCGGGGACAGCAAGTCTGGACTGGAATGGACCGATGCCCGTTTTTTCCTGATCGGGATAGTGCGGGGTGGTTAAATCGATGCGCCAGCCAAGATTCAGCGTGAGTTTGTTATTAACCTTCCACGTGTCATTGATGAACGTCGCATTCGTCCTCATCCGATTATCGATTGTGAACGGGCCATCGTATGTATCGATAAACGCCGGCGTTCTAAATCCGTTGCGGTAATACAGAACGATCTGGCCAACAGTTCCATACTGTTCGGAAGGATTGTGATAAACGTCTCGCGTGAATCCAGTCTTGATGTTATGGGATCCAGTAATGAAGTTATCGGTCAGGATGGAGACTTTGAAACTGTACTGCCAGCGATGACGGCGATTGGTGTTCAGACCGGCTGTTGACCCACCAAGCAAACCCGTACTCTCAGAGGTTCCACCGGAATTTCCCCCTCGAACCAGCTGTGTGTCCAGATCGCGGCGCGAGTACTCGTTCACCCGTGTTGTGTACACCGTCTTGTTTCGCCACGTGCTGTAAGTCACATCCAGGGCGATACGGCTGTTGATTGTTGAATTCCATTGTCCTTTGTTCGTCCAGGTCGGATACGTTTGGCGGTACGTCGAATCTGCGTTGAAGTATTGCGCAGTTGGTCCGAAACCGCTGCGGTAAGGCTGATGTTTGTCGGTCCAGTTCAGCATCATATTCAGCTGGTTGTTTGCATTCAGCTGATAGTTCAACTTTGTTGTCGCCGATGGAAGCTTCGTAACAAAGACCTGATCTTCATTTGAAGCGAAATCCTCGACGTACGTCCCGATCGGTTTGTCCCTGCAGCCTTTCTCGTCGGGACATCCGCCCTTCTTGAAACCTGGCGAAAAGATCTGCGGCGTGTTGTTGCGGGCGGAGAAGTACCACCAGAACTTGTCCTTCTTAATAGGACCGCCGATGTCAGGATTGAAATCGACGTAACGCTTCACGCGGTTGGTGTTGGTCAAACCAAAAGCGCGCAATCTGTCGTTCAGGTTCGAGCCTTGAAGCTTCGGGGTTTGCAGATAGCCTTCGATTCCTCCATGAAAACTGTTGCTGCCTGTCTTCACGATGGAATTGGAATACATTCCGGCTACGGGGATCTCAGCGCTCTTACTGGCCGCGACAATCTGCACCTCTTCCATTGCTCCGAAATCACCGAAGACGTTGACAGTCACAACGCCATCGATCATGCGGTACGAGTTTCCATCGGTTCCATAGGTTCTGAAACCCGGATCGGTGCCCATCTGACTGCCGCCAACGTCATACTTTCTCATCATGATGCCGGGCGCCATTCCCATGGTGCCCATCATGTCCCGGCCCGTCGGAAGATCCGAGAGCAACTCCGGTGTGAGATTTACAGCGAGAGTTGCGCTTTGCACGTCGACCACGGGCGAAGATCCGGTGACGGTGATCGTTTCAGACTGGCTCGCAACCTCCAACGCGACATTGATCGTCGCCGTAAATCCGCCTGTAATTTGGATTCCTTCGCGGATAAGAGTGCTGAAGCCGGGTAGTTCGAACTTCACAGA
>CAZIPZ010000103.1:2230-13652 GCA_964541075.1 uncultured Solibacteraceae bacterium
ACAAGTTTCATGATTTCCCCCAAAAGAAGATGTTTTTGGCTTTCTTACTGAGCCTTTTTGCGCTGCACACTGCGCCGCGCAGACTCTATATCGACGCCATCACAAAATAGGTCCTGTTTTTGGCGTAGAAAGAATCACGGTGAACCTATAAGAAACAGACAAAAAACGCAAAATATTTGGCGGCTCTTGGAGATCGACGGAAATCAATGGAAAGGGATCTAACGTCTCGTCTCTGGAATTGATTGAATTGCTCGATTGGTTGGAGGGTTTCCTGTGCTTGCGGTTCCATTGAGATCGTTATTGCTCTGTGTCGAGCTGATACGTTTGAACACGAGGTAGTAATCGGATTGGCCTCGCAGAAACAACCGGGCAACGGAGCCGGCAACCTTGTCCGTTCCGGTGTCTTTTTCAAGCCCCAGGACCTGAGGATACCAAGGCCCGCCCTCCAAGATTTTCAGTGGTGTTGTCCACTGTGATGGATCGTGCAGCACTGGTGAAAAGGCGATATAGATTCCCTCTTGCGTCCAACTTGAATCCACAGCGCGATTGAGCAGCATCACGTATTGATTGAGAAATGTGTTCCAGTGAACCGATGGCCCCCAGAAGGAATCGACCTGGCCGGAATCATCGTGCCACGAAACTACAGCTGGATAAATAGGTTGTGGACCAACGGAAGGCCGCGTTTGAAATCGGGATTGCGGGCGACCCCAGACTCCGCGATTCCAGATTTCAAGATTGCCTCGAGGAGTATCGCGCTGCGACCACAGCATTCGAGCCACGACGACGCCTTGCCTGGATGCCGGTCCGACGTAACTGCTGAAAAAAAAGTAAGCATCGGTCTGATCGTTATTCAGAATGACAGTGAAGTCGCCGAAACCTCCCACAAAAAACTCATTCGGCGTGCCACAATCTGCCCGACTCATCGGCGCTTCCAGAATGATGCCGAGGTCTTCCCAGGAAAGCCCGTTGTCAAAGGAACGCGCTGCGCCGATTCGGGGCGCTGTCTTGTTTATTTTCCCGCAAAGTCCCAGGGGTTCGTGATGGTAGTATCCGTACAGCGTTCCGCTGGAATCTTGAAGAACGGACTCCATCCATCGGCCCCCGTTGACGCTGTTCGAAAAACGAACTGGCTGCGTCGACCGGAGTCGGCGGAATGAAATGCCCTGGCTGATACTGGGGATCGCCCACGAAGTCAACACGTACAGGCGGTTTCGTCCCTCTTCATACTGCCAAAATGCGGGGCTGTTTGAATCAACCGCTCCAGGAAGCTGCACAGAGGGAGCGGGAACCACATCCACCCTGGGAATTAAGGTTGAATTTGGAAGCTGCTGTGCGGGTGCTCGAAGTGTTGACGCGTATGCGAGACAGATACCTGAGATCAGGATTGCTTTAAATCGTATCGACATTAAGATTGTTCTTCCAATAACGCCATAACTCAACTTACGTGGCGGTCATTCTTTTCGTTACAAGAAATCGAGAAATTTTCCAAGAAGATTGCACGACGCGGCGCCGTTCTCTATACTCGCGGCAACAAAATGACCGAGCGTGTTCGGCAACTCGTTTATTTCATTAAGGCCTCACCATGGACAACTGTGGGACTCGCTTCCGTGTTTGCAGTACAGTTCATTTGTTTCTACTGGTGGGCTTCCAGTTCCTATTACTTCTCAGGCGATTGTCTCTTCTATTTTTCGCGGCAGATCACCTCTTATAGGGAGCTGTGGACAAGACTGATACACGTCGACGAGCTTTATCAATATCGTCCTTTACCTTACGTCTTCTTTTCTTTTGTCCTTTATCCACTTTTTGGGGCGGCGCCGAGTCCTTATCACGCATTCAGCTATGTGATGAGCCTGATCAATATTCTGCTGGTCTGCGGTTGCTGCTATTTTTGGCTGTCGCGTGACCTAAAAGCCGCCTTGATCGCCTCCGTTTTCTTACTCCTAAATCCCATAAACTTTTTCCTGTCTTATGGTCTCGCTTACCTGGATATGTTTCTCGCCGCCTTCTTCTACTTTCTTGCGCTGATTCTCATCCTTGCCGATGTAAAGCACGCGCCAATACTCGCCCCAGTTTTGACAGTATTAGCATTGCTTTCTAAAGAACACTGCGTTCTTCTTCCGGCCCATGCATCGATGATCTTGCTGGCAACCGGTTTGTCCATGCGACAAACGCTGTCGAGGACAAGAAACGTTTGGTTGGTTCTGGCGGCCTACACCATCTTCCAATTGGTGATGCGACAGGGGGCCGTATTTGCGCCTGAAACTGCAAGCAGCAACCTCAAATTTGAATTTTCTCTGGCGCGACTCGAGTTGCTGATCAAAGGGATTAAACCGGCGATTTATTTCCCCGAAAGCACCTACCTGAATGACTATCTTGGCCATCATCGACGGCTGATTCGTCTCGCATTTGTGTATCCCTGGATTGGTATGATCGTCTGGTCGGCGTATCGACGCCACAAAATCGCTCTTTCGGGCCTGCTCTGGGCGCCGATAGCGCTGCTGCCAGTTGCTTTTATTCGGTTTCCTCCGTTCCCGCGACACTACTACTTCGCGCTGCCCGGAGTCGCAATTCTATTTGTATCCGTGGTTCGGAACACTCGAGTAGCGGCATGCCTTGCAGCCATCTTCGCCCTTGTGACAATCACAAGCGTTTCCATGTACGCAAACACGTCATGGATTGTCGAAGGTTCCAGTCAAACAAAAAAGTATTTCAGGGAAATCGAAGCTATAACGGCTCGGACCGGCCGCACCAGTTTTTATGTCCTTAGCGAAGGCGACCCGAATTTTCGGTGGCACATCGACAGCGGTGTGCCGCTAAACGAATTCATGACTGAGAATGTGTCCTTTCGATTCGCTGCCGATTCCACGCCTCTGCCAATGGAGCCGGTCCTGTCGAATTCGTTCAATATCATCCGTGCAACCTGGGCGGGAATTGATGTTGTTCCCCTCGGGGATGGACGCTTTCCGCGGATTCGCGATTCGGATCTATGTGGACCGATTCGCACTCTCATGGGGTCCGAAGGGGATTGCGCCATTTACTTCAGGGGCGTTCCATTAGAAGAAGGGGATACGCCTCTCGGGGAACCTCCAAACGGAAAACCGATTTTCGCGCGTGGCGACGAAGCCCTTCTGAGGTCGCGTACAACCGCTTTCTTGGGCGGCAGCACAGGCATCAAAGTTAATGCGATTCTGACAGCATCAAAGGAGTCCGCCGACGGTGTAAGCGTGCAGGTCTATCGGGTGCTGAACGGAACATTCATCAACGTCTTTGAACAGAATATCCGGCCCGGCGAGACGGTTCATTTGAAAAAGGTCCTCAGCGCGTTGAGCCCCTCGATCTTTGTACTGAGGATAGGGCCCGGCCCGAATGGAAATGAGTTGGGAGACTGGGTGGCCTGGCGCACAGCGCCGTCATAGCGAGCTTCATTCAGAGAAGGCAAACAAAGGAACTTGGTAAGAAACAACCTCTAAGTACTTTTGTTTTCAATGGAAGCCGGCGAGCGGACTTGAACCGCTGACCTGCTGATTACGAATCAGCTGCTCTACCAACTGAGCTACGCCGGCAAAAAAATGCTCACCCTAACGGGTGAGCAATAGTGGTAAAGAGAAAAAGGATCAAAACCTCGGAGTTGAGGTTTTTAGCTCCAATGCCACTTAATTTAAATTTGGGGGTGGGGCTTGTCAACGAATTATTTTTCGCTTTTTTCAAAGCCTTAAAAGGATTGATTTTACCTCCAGCGCATGAAATGAATCGAATTCATTCGCCGAGTTCCTTCCTTGTAAGTCCTTCTGTTAATTTAAGTTGTATGATTTCCATGTCCGCGGATCGATCAAACACACGATCCGGAAAACGCGACTTCACATAGACTCTCAGACCGCCAAAACTCAACCCTGCGACCAGGGTGAATAACAGTGCTATTCCGGTGAAAGAAAAGATCGTCAGGATGACTGTTCGCAAAGAAATGTCGGGACGAGGTTCGTTCCATGTCACTTGAGATTCGTAATTGGTTGTCTTCAAGATAGACTCCGCAACCGAAACATCGCGCGAACCGCGAAGCAAGGCGATAAGCGGTCCGGTTCTCTTGCGAAATGGCGACTCATCCGGCTTTTCGGCGTCCCATTGATCCGCATATTTCTTGGCGACTTGCTGAGTGGGATATAGCAGAAGCACCAATTGGGCGGCCTTACCATCAATTCGATAATCGGCGGTCGCGACTTCCACGCTGTCGTCAAAACCCAGAGTTGCTGGATCCAATCCCAGTTTGGGACTGATGCCCTCGGGATCCAATACATATTTGTCCGTGTCCGGCACGAGGTTTTCTGGAGGCAGAAGATTCGACACCGGAGGTTTTTGGGAGCGGCCAAAGATGTTCTGAGAGACAATTTGGCCTAGAGCTTCTGTCGCATCCGCGTTGCCTTCCAGCTTCACAAGATATTTTGATTGCCAGATGAAGGTGCGGTTGGAGATCCGAAAGCTCTCGGAGCCAAATGCGAGCCGTGCGAACCCGGATTGATTGGAGTCGCGTTCCGAAGTAAACAAGCCGTAAGCCGCACTCGTGTCGATCATTTCGTAGAGCGTGAGCTTGACCTTGCCTTCAGGTCCCATCCAATCCTGTACAGACGCCCCGGCTAATCCATAGTGGTTTATAGCATTTGCGCGCCTTCCTGCGATTGTGTTGATGGTCCCCTCATCATACTCCGCGACAGCGGATGAAGGCGTCCAGGCTGGTGTTCCGCTAATGGCTTTAAGAATGGAGTCTCTCGATTGGGCTTCAACGGCTGCTGCAAAAACAAACAGACACAGCAAGGCCCTGAACCAACTTTCTTTCAACGCCATCTCCTAATTTTTGTCTTGTGTTTTCGCGGTCTTAAGGCCGCTTAACGACTCAGCGTATGATCTTACACCTTCAAAGAGAGACTCGGCAATCTGACGCCGATAAGCAGGCGTTCTAATTAGGCGTTCTTCCTCAGGATTGCTGATAAAACCGATCTCAACAAGAACGGATGGCATGCTGGCGCCGATTAGAACGACGAAGGGCGCCTGCTTGACCCCGCGGTCGACGCCGGATCCTTTACGAGCGGACATCGCACGCTGAACCTGCTTCGCAAGCTCCCGGGATTCATCCACTTTGTCACGAAGCATGATTTTTTTGACCAGGTCCTGGAGTTCGTGGATTGATCTCTCCGAAGCTGCGTTCTCGCGTGATGCGGTTTCCAATGCGTCTCGCGATGTGGTGAGATTCAAGAAAAACGTCTCGACGCCGCGGACCGATCGGGTGCGGCTCGAATTTGCATGTATCGAAATGAAAAGGTCGGCGCCCTGTTCGTTCGCCACGGAGGTGCGTGTTTCCAGAGGCACAAAACTGTCATCACCGCGAGTCATCATGACCTCTGCGCCGAGGCCGCTTTCGATCATTTCCTTGAGTTGGAGCGCCACATCCAGCACCAGTTCCTTTTCAGTGAAACCCGTTGGGCCAATGCTGCCGGTATCCTGACCGCCATGGCCCGGATCGATCACGACGCGCGAAAGCTTCAGTCCAAGGCTTCGCACCAGGGAACCGCTTCCATTCCGCGCCGGCTTGGCTGCGGACGCTGCCTTTGGCGCCGAATCGACAGGCTTCGTTTCTGCTAAAGCAGGCGTAGCAGCCGGAGCAACTGCTGTTCGCGGTATCGCGACCGCGGGTGCAGGTTGTGAAACTACTTCAGCCTTTAGGGGCTGCTGCGCAGCAGAAGCCGCCGACGGTGAGGCCGCCGCGGGCTCAACCGCAGCAGTGGCCGGCACAGCAGTGTCTGCACCCAAAATGTCGATGACAATACGATCTGGCTCACGCAGGGTGAAAGCCGAAACAGTCTTGGTCGCTCCGACATCAAGCACCACACGGACTGTGGCGCCATCGTTCTGCCCAACCCGAATCTGTGAAAGCAGCGAACCATTCACGTTCCATCGTTTACCGAGAAGCAACGAATTCAAGCGAGCCGGAGAAATATCAATGAATACTCTATCGGGTGATTTTGCTTCGCCCTGATCGAATTTCACCTCGCCGGTGACATCCACGACGATGCGAATGGCGTTAGGAGCTTCCCAGTATCGAATGTTTTCCACCACCTGGGTCTTTCGCTCAGGAACACCTTGAAGGCGGGCGAGGTCGGCCTCCGCCGTGTTACGAAAGGGAGTGCTCGGATACTCACGCAAGAGGAAATTCAGCGTTCGAATGGCTGCGCGCGAATCCTTTATTTCTTCGTATAGGCGCGCCATGGTTACGAGAGCGTTATCGGCGTAACCCGTTCGTGGCGTAATCAAATAAACCCGCTGATACGCATTGATGACGCGAACGACTTCATTTCGTGATCGAGATTCTTCAGGTTTTTCGTTCAGCTCCGACTCCAACGATTGAGCCGCGAGAAACGCTTCATGGGCTTTTTGCAGAAGGGGATTCTGGGCGAGAGCGCCCGGAGCAAACGTTGAGACAAAGAATAGTGTCGCGCCAACCGCAGCTGCGATTGTGTTCATCAATTCGGCGGCTCTATGTTCGAGAAACGGACAACCCCGCGATCGTCAACGCTTCTGAAAATCTGCGCCGGCTCTTCTTGAGCTCGATCGTTTTTGGCTGCAAGCACTTGCGGCGCAGCTGCAGATTCCAGCGTTAGATTCGGCTTTTTATAGATCGCCCGAATCTTACGAACGTAATTGGTCGTTTCTCGGATGTCTGGAATTCGACCCAGTTGCTGAACCAAATTTTCACCGGCATTGTACGCCGCGAGTGACAGGTCTATATTTCCACTGAATTTTTGCAGCAGAAACCTGAGGTACCGAACTCCTCCCTGGATGTTTTGCTCGGGATCAAAGAAGTCTCTAACGCCGAATCTCTTGCCCGTTGCAGGGATCAACTGCATGAGACCCATAGCGCCTTTATTGGAAACCGCCCAGCGGTTGAAGTTGGATTCGGTTTTCATTACCGCCCGCACCAACGCAGGATCAACTCCGTGATTTTCGCTGATGGCATCCACAAGCGTGCGTAAGGGTTGAGGCATTTCTTGAGCGAGCAGGTCAGACTCTTGAAGTGCTGGAGTGTTGGGAACCGGCGGATTGTCGGCGAGATTGGTAAAAACCAATCGGCCTTTCGAATTCAAAACAGCCTGGATTTTGCCCTGGGCTGTTGCCGGCGCTCCGCTGAAAAGGAACATGGCAACTCCACAAGCAATCATCGAAATTGGTTTTTTCATCCCCATCCACAACCAAAAGTGGTTTACACCAGAAACCCAGCCACGATATTGTACACAGCCTGTAGCGCCTGTTCCAGCTTTTCCACGTCTTTCCCGCCTGCCTGAGCGAAATCAGGCCTCCCTCCGCCGCTACCGCCCACTAACTCCGCCACCTGCTTGATGATCTTGCCTGCGTGCAGCCGCTTCTGCAAATCTTGCGATACAACGGCTACGAGCGAGGCCTTGCCATTGGATGCTAGCCCAAGGACAACCACGCCGGCGCCGATTTTGGCGCCAGTATTTTCGGCCAAATCGCGAAGCATTGAGGCGTCCACCCCTTCGACTTTCTTGGAGATCACCGGAACGCCGCCAACCATGGTTGGCGATTCGATCATATGGTTGATCTGGGAATTGGCGGCTTTCCTCTTCAACACTTCCAGTTCATTCTCAAGCTGCTTCTGCTGGTCGATGATTTTGCCGATGGCCCGGTTCAGTTCCGTGCGAGGGGCGCGCAATGTGTGAGACAGCTCACTGAGAAGCTGTTCGTCTTCTTCAAGGCGCATGTACGTGCCAACGCCGGTTAATGCTTCAATCCGCCGGATTCCGGACGCTACGCTAGCTTCCGATATTATTTTCAGGAGGCCGACATCTCCCGTCATCTTTGTATGCGTCCCGCCGCAAAGCTCCATGCTCACATCCGGAATAGAAACAACGCGAACCTGCTGCTGATACTTTTCGCCGAAAAAAGCCAACGCGCCGGCGGACACCGCCTCGTTAAGGTCCATCAAGCGGGTTTGGACAGGCATGTTTCTGAATACGATCCGATTTATTTTTTCCTCGATCTCCTGAATTTCCCGGTCGGTGAGCGGTGCAAAATGCGTGTAATCGAAACGGAGACGTTCGGGTGCAACCAGCGAGCCCGCCTGCTTCACATGAGAGCCGAGTGTTTCGCGGAGAATTGCGTGAAGGATGTGAGTTGCAGTGTGATTGGCGGCGATTCTCTGTCTTCGCTCTTCGTCAACCTGGCCGGATACTTCGTCCCCTACCTCCAGTTTTCCAAATTCCACTTGCACCTTGTGGACGATGACTCCACGCACAGGGGAATACGTGTCCAATACGCGGACAACGCTGCCTGAAGTTATGAAAGAACCTGTGTCGGCGACCTGACCGCCAGACGCGGCATAGAAGGGTGTTCGATCCAGGATGACCTCTCCGCCGGCGCCGGCGCCCTCGAGAGACTGGACCAGCGACCCGTCTTTGATAATTCCAGTCACCCGGCTTGTGGCTCGCACGGCCTCGTAGCCAAGAAATGGAGTGCCTCCGGATTCACTAAATTTCTGGAATACAGGGCTGGCATTCGCATCAACGCCTTTCCAGCTCTGGCGTGCTCGCTCGCGTTGCTTTTCGAGTTCAGCCTGAAAACCCTCCATGTCCAGTTTCATGCTTTTCTCGTCGGCTATCTCCTTAGTGAAATCGAGCGGGAAACCGAATGTGTCATACAGTTTGAAAATATCCGCGCCGGCAATGACGTCCTTGTTCTCTTTGGACCGCTCCGCGATGATTTCCTCGAGTTTCTGCAAACCCACGCTGACCATCGCGGAGAAACGTTCTTCTTCGGTTTTTATGACCCTGGCAACGTAATCACGGGAGTTGATCAGTTCGGGATAGGGCTCCTTCATCAATTCGGCGACATAACCGGAAAGTTGATACATGAGTGGCTGCTTGTATCCGAGGAGGGTTCCTTGACGAATTCCGCGGCGCATGATTTTGCGAAGGACGTAGCCACGTCCTTCATTTGAAGGGATGACGCCGTCGCTTATCAGAAAGGTTGCCGCTCGAATGTGGTCGGCAATGATCTTGAGAGAAACGTCGCCGGCTGCGGAATCACCATACTGAACGCCGACAATTTCGCTGGCCCGATCGATAATGGGCCGCAGCAGGTCCGTCTCGAAGTTGCTGATCTTGCCTTGGAGAACGGAACACATGCGCTCGAGTCCCATGCCCGTGTCAATCGACGGTTTAGGCAGCGGTGAGAGCCGCCCTTTGTCATCCCGATTAAACTGCATGAACACTAGATTCCAGATTTCGACGTAGCGTCCACAGTCACAAGGAAAAGCGCAATGGGGATGGCCGAGTTCGCTGGCGTCAGGGCCGAGGTCATAATGAATTTCCGAGCAAGGACCGCAAGGCCCTGTGTCGCCCATTTGCCAGAAATTGTCCTTCTCATCCATTCGAAGGATGCGGCTTCGGGGTACGCCCGGCCCTTTCGCCCAGATTTCAGCAGCTTCATCGTCTTCGCGAAACACGGTAACCCACAGCTTTTCAGTCGAAACCTGAAACTCTTTGGTCAGCAGCGTCCAGGCATAATCGATTGCTTCCGTCTTGAAGTAATCGCCGAATGAAAAATTCCCGAGCATCTCAAACAACGTGTGATGACGCCTCGTGTGGCCCACATTGTCAAGGTCGTTGTGTTTTCCGCCGGCTCGGACGCATTTTTGGGCTGAGACGGCCTGGGTATAGGAGCGCTGTTCCTTTCCAAGGAAAACATCTTTGAATTGAACCATCCCGGCATTGACGAAGAGCAACGTGGGATCTTCAGCTGGGATCAGGGACGAACTCTTCACAGCGGTGTGGCCTCGTTCTTCAAAGAATTTGAGGAATTGTCTTCGGACTTCATTGCTGGTCATGGAGTTGCTGTATTTCCTCTCGTATGGCGTCTTCATCATATCCAAGACGAGCGAGCGCCCTAAAAAGACGGGCCGCCTCGCGCGGTTGGAGTGGATAGCGCAAATTCCAATCGTTCATTTTAGCGTTCAAGGCTTGCGTAAGCGAAGGCCAGTCTGTTTTCGACAAAACTTCTTCCGCAAGCGCCAAAGAAACTCCGTTTTGAAGCAGACCCTCGCGAAGGCGTCCAATGCCGCGGTGAGTTCGTCTCGCAACGAAGTTCTCCGCGAAGCGACGATCGTCCACAAGCCGCTTATGAACGAGTTGGCTGATGATCTCGTCTGAAGCTTCACCAAAACGCGCGCGAAGCTTCTTGGAAAGCCTTTCGACCGTATATTCGCGGCCAGCCAGAAGTTTCAAGGCATAGGCAAGAATCTCGCTCATCTTCCGGAATCCCATTCAGTATCATCGGCCATAACTGCGCTATGATACTGCCTCGTGCTGCGAACGCGATTCGTTCTGATGGCTGTATCGACCGCCGCATTGCTTTCCTGCGGCTACAGGCTTTCCGGACCCGGCGGAAATGCGGGTTCAGGCCGCAGTATCGCTGTTCCGACCTTCGTCAACCAGACCTCTATATATCGCCTGGAACAGCGCCTGACGGAAGCCGTCCGCCGCGAACTGATTCGACACACCAGATATCACGTTTTGCCTGATGCTCCAGCTGACGTCGTCGTTGAAGGAGAAGTGCTGAGCTTTTCGGCAATTCCGATTATCTTTAACCAGCAGGGACGCGGATCTTCCTACAGCATCCTTGTCGACATGAAGGTGAAATTGACGGACAGCCGCAGCGGCGAAGTCGTGTTTCAAAATGACCGCTGGACGTTTCGGGAAGTTTTTGAACTCTCCCAGAATTCGGACGAGTTCGTTCCAGAAGACACCGCCGCGATGGAACGTTTGTCCCGCCAGTTCGCCTCGTCATTGATTGCCTCGGTGTTGCACGTCAGACCATGAAATTTGCAGACTTCCGTCAATACCAGGCCAAACCGGATCAGAACGTTTTCGCTTTTGTCTGTGAAGATCCGCTGCTTGTCGCGGAATCCGAGGGTGTTTGGCAACGGATTTTTGGAGGTGAATGGCATTTCGAACGGCTAGTCGTGAAAGAATTTGAAGAAATTCCGTCGGATCGGTTATTCGATAACGCGATGACTCCTTCACTCTTTGCATTCAACAAGGCTTTGATCGTGAGCAATGCTGAGAAAGTGACCAAAGGGCGGCTTGCGGACCTTTCGCAACTACAGAATGTCCAGAATTCATCCCTGAAGATCGTGTTGGTTTCTGGGTCGCGAAAGTCGGTGGAAGGACTTGCACGCACGTTTCCTGTCATTGAAATCGATTCTTTGAAGCCCGCTGATGTGGTTCGATGGGCCGTTGAACGGTATCAGCTTGCGCCGGATATCGCCCGCTACCTGGTGGAGAGCGTGGGAACAGACCTTCAGCAGCTTCGGACGGAAATTGAGAAGCTCCAGACCTACGTAGGGACGGCTCGCGCCATC
>CAZIPZ010000104.1:0-2202 GCA_964541075.1 uncultured Solibacteraceae bacterium
CGCGACGGGCAAAGTTTGGGCAAAGTGGAGCCTGTTTTGACCTCTTCGGATGCCCAAACTGATCGTAACTTGTTAGAATTCAACCACGGCCCCGTAGCTCAGACGGATAGAGCAGCGGTTTCCTAAACCGGAGGTCGGCAGTTCGAATCTGCCCGGGGCTATTGCGTTTTAGAAGCTATGGAGTGCGCCCGAATTGTGGACCGTGCCCCCAGAAGTGTTGAACGGGCACGGTGTGGCCCCAGGCGATATCATCGACGGATACATTCAGTGCAGCTGCAAGGCGCTGCCGCTGTACGGGGCTCGGCGTGTAGTTGCCGGTAGCGATAGCCTTTACAATTTTCGCTTCGAGTCCTGAGGTTTCAACGAGCTGGTCAAGGCTCATTCCCGCCTCTTCCATATGGACGACCAGGGGTTTCATAGCGAGTCCAATCATAACACGCTGCATCTAGCGGAACGCTACGGCGCGCGCCACAAAACTCTGGAATCTCGAGCAAGCACCAGTGAGGCGGCATTTGTTTTCACGATCTCACCGACTCTGCGGTCCATGACCGCGCCGGCGCCGGCCGTCGTTTGAAATCCTTCGTTGTCACTCAATGTAAGACTCGGTCCGGACTGATTTACCGAAAGGACGGCTCCTGTCTCGCCGGTTTCAAACTTCAATTCCATCGCTCTACCGGTGGACATGAGAACAATCTTGCGCTGCCCGCCTTCGTCGTACAGGCCGATGCCTGGAGTGTTCGAAACAATTCCCGAAGAGAAATTGGACAGCTCACCGATGCGGATGCGGGCGTTTCCCTTCGTGTCGTGGAAAACGATTCCTCCTCCGCTCATTTCCGCGAGGGTCCTACCGTTAGAGTCCTTCACTACAAATTTTTCAGCCGCCACTTCACGATCTACAGATTGCGCCTTCGGGATCGTGGCCACAAAGCCCAAGGCGATCGCAGCCAACACCATGATGCACCGGAACCGACGATTTTGCTTCTCCACTCGAATCAAACGTAAGTGGATCGCCTGAAGTTCTGCATTTTCGATCATAATCGTTGCCCCCCTTGCGGATTGAGACTTCGGTCCTTGTAGAGTAGTCCTTCTTGAGAGATTCGGCGACAGATAACGCCAGGCTCGGAAAAAGTTTCGAAAGACCTTCCGCATATTTATTGCTGGCGAAGGCCCGGTCAGCGGTTTAATGTGTCCGCATAGAAAAGCGAAGGAGCAGGCATATGCGTCTCTTCAGCGCCAGCACGCCGCGACGGAATCGGCGCCCGTTCTCTTTATTGCCGCAACTCTCCATGGCTATTGCCGCAGTCTTGCTGAGCTCGGCAGGTCTCACTGCGCAGGTCCTGCCGGAAGGAGTGCAAGTCGGCCCAAGGATGGCAGGAATCACGGAGTACAAATTCCCAAATGGCTTGAGGGTTCTGCTGCTTCCCGACTCCGGCAGCAACACCATAACAGTGAATATCACTTATCTCGTCGGTTCGCGTCACGAAGGCTACGGCGAAACGGGAATGGCGCATTTGCTGGAGCATATGAATTTCATTGCGAGCACGAAGGGTCGCAACATCAAGAAGGAACTTGTGGATCGCGGCGCCCGCTGGAATGGAACCACCTGGTATGACCGTACAAACTACTTCGAAACGTTCAATGCCTCGGATGAAAGTCTTCGGTGGGCGCTTGGACTCGAAGCGGAGCGGATGGTGAACATGCGCATCGAGAAAGAATTTCTCGATCCCGAGATGACCGTGGTTCGCAACGAATTTGAGAGAGGCGAAAATCGGGTCGCGGATGTTTTGGAGGAGCGAGTTTTGTCCGCAGCCTACCTTTGGCACAACTATGGGAAATCCACAATCGGTTCACGAACGGATATCGAACGCGTTCCGATCGAACGTTTGGCGGCGTTCTACAGGAAATACTATCAACCCGATAACGCCGTGCTCACAATAGCAGGACAGATCGAACCTTCGGCTACCCTCGCAATGGTGGACGCCACGCTTGGAGCGATTCCAAAGCCGGATCGGAAGCTCGATCACACGTACACAATGGAGCCGCCGCAGGACGGTGAGCGGGTGGTCGAACTACGTCGCGTAGGCAAAGGAAAGAATCTTGTCATGGCGTACCACACCCCTGCTATGGCCCATCCGGATTCCGCCGCATTGGAAGTGATGGGAGGAATTCTTGCTGCGCGCGGCGCGAGCGGGGCGGGAGGGA
>CAZIPZ010000104.1:2215-13595 GCA_964541075.1 uncultured Solibacteraceae bacterium
GGCGTCTGGACAAAATCTTAGTTGATGGTAAGAAAGCTCTATCCGTTGACGTGTCCCTCTATGAACTTCACGATCCAGGAGTCGCGCTGATTTCTGCGACCCTCACCGACGATCAGTCGCTGGACGAGGTCAAGAGAATCATCATCGAAACCATTTCGACGCTCGCGCGAGAGGGTCCCGCGAACGAAGAATTGGATCGCGCAAAAACACGTCTGATCCAGGCTGCAGACCGGACGATGGCGAACTCCCAGCAGTTGGCAATGCTTATGACGAGCGTCATTGCCAGTGGCGATTGGCGCCTTCTTTTCACGAACTATGAAGCTTTGAAGCGCGTGACAGCCGAGGATGTTGTACGGGTGGCAAAGCTGTACTTCAAGGATTCGAACCGGACCGTGGGCTTTTTTGTGCCGGATTCCGTTCCCGATCGAACCGTCGTGCCTTCAGCTCCCGGGATAGACGAACTCCTGACTTCCTACACTCCGGACATCAGCATCGAATCAGGCGAAGCCCTTGACCCGTCCCCTGCGGCTCTGGAGAAAAGAATTCGCCGCTCGACAGTCGGCGGATTTCGGCTGGCGCTGCTTCCGAAATCGTCACGAGGCGCTCGCGTGCAGGCATCCCTGATTATTCGCTTCGGAGATGATCAGTCGCTTATCGGTCAAGATGCGGCGTCGCGCCTAACGCAAGCTTTGCTGATGCGCGGAACTCGGACAAAGGACCGCCAGCAATTGCAGGATGCAATGCAGCAGTTAAACGCAAACATCAACCTAGGGGGAGGACTTGCCAGCGTAACTGCAACGATCTCGACCACAGCGGAGAACCTCTCTTCTGCGCTGCGGCTCGCCGTCGAGATTCTGAGGGAACCGGCATTTCCGGAATCAGACTTCGATCAAATTCAGAAGCAGCAGGTTGCACAAGCAGACCGCGGACGCACCCAGCCTAGCGTCCTTGTTACTCGGATGCAGCAGGCTGCCCTGAGTCCTTTCCCACGCACTGACGTTCGCCATATCAGGACCATCGACGAGGAGATTGAGGACCTGGGCCGCGTGACGCTTGACGACGTCAAGAGTTTCCATCGTCGATTTTATGGCGCTTCACACGGCCAGTTGGTGGTTGTTGGTAGTTTCGATGCGGTTTCCATCGAAAAAACGGCTGTCGACCTTTTGAGTTCATGGAAGAGCGCCAGTCCTTATGAAGGCATCGTAACGAAGTACAAAAAGGCGGATCCCATCAACACAAAGATCGAAACGCCGGATAAGGAAAACGCGCAATTTTCGGCCGGACTCCATTTTCGGATGAGGGAAGCCGATCCGGATTATCCTGCCATGTTGCTGGCTAATTTCATGTTCGGGGGCGGCATCACTTCCCGGTTGCCAGATCGCGTTCGCAATAGAGAAGGATTGAGCTATACGGTTTTTTCCAGCTTCGCTGCGCCTGTTGAAGGCGACGCTGCTGCGTTTTCAGTGTCCGCCATAGCAAATCCTGCGAACATGCCAAAAGTCGAAGCGAGCTTTTCTGACGAACTGATGAAAACCCTTCGCGACGGATTCACGGCCGCTGAAGTCGCATCCGCCAAGAAAGCCATTCGCGATACGCGTGTTCGGGGGAGGTCGAGCGATAATGAGATCTTAAACCTCATTTCATTGCGCGAGCAATACGCGCGAACATTAGCCTGGGATCAGGAACTCGACGCCAGGCTGGAGGCGCTCACGGTGGATCAGATCAACGCGGCATTCCGCCGCCACGTAAAACCAGGCGAAATATCTATCGTTAAGGGCGGCGATTTCGCGGCTGCAAAGGCATACCGCTAGGCTGTAAACAGAGTCTCTTGGAGGTTCGTCATGAAAGGAATGCTGAAGTGGCCGTTGATTTTGGCGGCGGTTTTCATCATCGCGAGAATCGTTCTGGAACAGGCAGGCGCCCCGGACTCCATCAACAACCTGGTCAGCGTTGTCGTCCTTTACGTTTTTGTTTTCCCGCTCTATTTTGCGGTTCGAATCGCCAGAAGCAATGTCGCGCGCCCATACGCAACCCTCCTGAAGATGACTGCCCTTTATGCCGCGCTGGCGCGTGCGATGGTTGCACCCACGTATTGGCTTGCATATATGTATGGCTGGACGCAGCCTCGATTCAGCCAGGCGCAGGGCGGCGTTGTCGGTCCCGACATCACACCGCTCTTGGCTGTTCTCATACCTTTCGGTGCGATGATCGTGTGGGTGCTTGCGTCGTTGATTATCGGAGGAGGGCTTGGATCAATCGTCATCGCAATCAAGCGAAAGTCGGCAAAACCGTCTCAGGTTCTGAGCCACTGAAGTGGGAAAGCAAGGACGGGCGAGTGATGGGGCAAACATCGCACGCGAAAGTGACGGGCGCCTCTCGTTACACACAGTTCAATGGCCGAGCGTTGCACCGTCCGGCTCATTTGGCGATATCCGGCTTCCAGAATCCTTTCATTTCACAGAAATGTGTAAAGGCTGAGAGCCGGAAATGCCTGGAAATTGTTCTGTGCCGCCACCCCGAAACCCTATGCAGCCCTCGAACACCGCGGCCAAATCCTCCGGTAACGAGTCGAAGGACATGGACAACCGTCCTCCGAGGTGCGAATCACGTTCGCCGCAGCCTGTTTCCGTTAAGCGGCGGCGCATTTCGCTTGGGCGAACACGATTTTTCAAAGGCGCAACCGCGATTCGCAATAGCCGCAGCGACTTCTCGTTGGGAAAAAGGGAAAAAAGGGGGAACGGGAGTAATTTCGTCAGAAATTGCTCACTGTCCCTCCCTTTTTTTCCCTTCTTCCTCTTTTTCGGCGCCGAAGGCGAGTCGCACCGATTTTAAACGGAACTGCACTGCCGCCAAAGGTGTTTGCCATGCTGCGTAGTGAGAATGCACTGCCGCCAAGGCGAAATGCCGTAACGCCAAGTGATTTTGGGATGCTTCCCAACCGTTTGCGCACGAATCCGGACCTCACACCACTGCGTTATTGACAGAATCTCAGGATCGCACGGGGATCAGCTGCTCCCAGACGTTCCACCTTGCCTTCATTCAACGATTTTATGCGTTGGTGTTCGCCGGCCGAAGATCGGGCTTCTGTTTAAGATGTAGACCGCTTGTGGACAGCGCTCCTTTGATGCCACAAACTTCGCAACACACCATCGCGGCTCTTATCTTGATTGCTGCTTCTTCAAAATAAGAAGCCGAAACCGCTACAATCAATGGCGTCAGACCCGAGGCAGCGTATTTAGAGATTAACCTGGCTCGGTACAGGAGGAGAACGTGGCAATTGGCGAAGGGCTCTTGCCGGAATTCGATCAGGAAATGGCGAACACCAGAAAAATTCTGGAACGCGTTCCAGAAGATAAGTTTGCATGGAAACCCCACCCAAAATCGGGGGCAATGGGTTGGCTCGCTGCGCACGTCGCCGGCATTCCTCAGTGGGCATCCATGACGATGGACCGGGAAAGCCTGGATCTTGCTCCCCAAGGGCAGCGTCCTCAGCCGCCAGCGCCGCCGGCGAGTCGCACGCAGTTGCTGGATGGTTTTGATAAGAATGCGTCCGCGGCACGGCAAGCTATCTCTACGGCGAGTGACAGTCAGTTCCTGCAACCCTGGACGCTGCTGAACAACGGTAAGATCCTGTTGACTCTTCCCAGAATCGCCGTTCTTCGCAGTTTCGTTATGAACCATCTGATCCATCACCGGGCCCAGCTTACGGTTTATCTGCGCATGAACGACGTAGCCATCCCAGGGCTTTACGGTCCCTCGGCCGACGAGAATCCCATGGGCTTCTAACGGTTTGAACCCGCAGCCCTGTGCACACCGCGCCCTTGTAAAGACGGGCCTTGGTGGACTAAACTAAGTGGTTTTCAAGGCATAAGCTGGCGCTAAAGAGGAGGTTTTCAGCGTGGCGCGTACCAAAATGAGCCGTCATGAACTCAAGTCGCAGGATGAAATTACGACGACATTGCAGCGAATGACGGAGTTCGGTTACGAAAAGAAGAAGGAGATTATCATCGGTGTTTCGGCTGTGGTCGTTCTCGTTCTGGCCATAATTGGTTGGAACGTCTATGCGGCGAATCGAAATGCAAATGCGCAGAGCCAATTGTCTGTAACGATCAGCACTTTCAACGACACGACAAACATCAAAGAAGATAAAGAGCGTTATGAAAAGACGATCATTGAGGCTCAAAAGACGTACGACGCTTACAGGTCCCTCCCAATTGGCGCCATTGCGCAATATTATCTAGCTCTTAGTCATGAGGGTTTGGGAGACACCGCAAAAGCGACCCAGGAACTGCAGCAGGTGATCGAGCGCGGGGACGACAGTATTAAAGGCGTCGCCATGTTCGCCATGGCCGGCATTCACAAGAAACATAATGAGCCGCAGAAGGCGATTGAAGTCTTGAAGCAACTCTATGACAAAGGTGGATATTCCAAAGCCGCCGTTGGTTATGAGCTTGGAAGGGTTCACGAGAGCGCGAATCAGAATGATCAGGCCAAGGACTATTATCAAAAGGTCGTTTCCGAATTTCCCGACTCGCCCTTCCGACAGGACGCCGATGAAGGCCTGAAACGACTTGGCGTTCCGACTCCGTCCGCAGCGCCGCCCGCCAGCGAATAAGTGCTGGTACACTGGATAAATGAAACAATATTTCGTAGATCTGAAGGATCTGACCGACGAGAAGGTTTCATTTTCCGGCTCTTTCGAGCCTGGAATCCTGGACTTTGCTTCAGATAACGCGCGTCAGGTCGGGCCGCTCAATTGGTCTGCTTCCGCCGAGAGGGTGGGAGACGAGGTTCGTATCGCCGGATCGCTTGAAGTTGCAATGGAGTTGATGTGCTCCAGGTGCCTCGATCCCGCCACCGTCGATATAACGCGACCGTTCGATTTGTACTTCCGTCAGCGCGATGAGTTGCTCTTCGATGAGGACCAAGACATCGAGCTCGATGAACGGGACACCCAAACAGCGTTTTTCGCGGGAACCGAACTCGCGATCGGAGAAATTTTGCGTGAGCAGGTGCTGCTGGGCCTGCCTATGAAGGCTCTTTGCAGGACAGATTGCAAGGGGCTTTGCCCGACTTGTGGTGTGAACCTGAATTCGAATACCTGTACTTGTCCCAGTGAGAAGTTTCGACCTCATATGGATGCGCTGCTGGAAGTGAAGCGGCGTCTTGAAAATCGGAGTGATACATAAATGCCAAATCCAAAAAGACGACATTCCAAAGGGCGGCGAAATCGACGAAGATCACACGACCACTTGAGCGCACGGTCATTCTCCGAGTGCCCCAACTGCCACGAAATGCGCATGCCTCACCGCGCGTGTCCTCATTGCGGTTACTACAAGGAACGCGAAGTCATCGAGACCGCTGAGGAATAGAACGTTTCGAAAAATTCGATTTCGAATTCGAATTTACCTGACTTAAAATTCGCCCATTCGAATTCTGCGATTCGAGGTTGTTGGGATTTTCATGATCAAAATTGCGGTTGATGCCATGGGAAGCGATCACGCTCCCGCGGTTGAAGTTGAGGGTGCGGTTCAGGCTGCCTCCCAGTATCAAATTCCGATTGTACTGGTTGGACAGGAGGATCGCGTTCGCGAATTCCTTCATAAGCACGAAGACGCCGCAAATCTTCCGATTGAAGTCGTTCATGCCAGCGAAGTCATTACAATGGACGATTCCGCCGCCACGGCGGCGCGTCGAAAAAAAGATTCATCTGTTCACGTAGCGGCTCGTTTGATGCGTGATGGAAGCGTTTCCGGAGTGGTCAGCGCCGGAAATACCGGAGCCACCATGGCCACTGTCAAGATGGTCATCGGGACACTGCCAGTCGTCGATCGTCCTGCTTTGTCCACGGTTCTCCCCACTCAGAAAGGGAAGCCGGCCATCCTTCTGGACGTTGGAGCAAACGTGGATTGCAAACCCCACCATCTCGAGCAATTCGCGATTATGGGGGACATTTACTCCCGCGCGATTTTTGGCATTCGCCGCCCACGGATAGGTCTGCTGTCCATCGGCGAAGAAGACTCGAAAGGAAATGAACTCACCAAAGAAGTCTTCAAACATCTCAAGAGAGCACCCATTACTTTCATCGGCAATGTTGAGGGGCGCGACATTTTCAAAGGCGATGTGGATGTGATCGTATGCGATGGATTCACCGGCAATGTCGCTCTGAAATTAAGCGAGGGCCTGATCGAAACGTTTACGTCGATGCTGGGACAGGAGCTTCAGAAGACGTTGGCCGCGAAAGTCGGATATATCTTCGCACAGAAGGCATTCCATCAATTCAGACGGCGTCTGGATTACTCCGAATACGGTGGAGCGCCACTGCTTGGCATTAAAGGAATCACCATCGTTTGCCACGGCCGCTCCAACGCGAATGCGATCAAGAACGCCATACGCGTTGCGAACGAGTTTTGCAAACATAAGGTGAATCAGGCCATTGAAACGGAATTCAACAAACTGGGCCTGACAAAAACGGCGGGAGTCACATAAAAAGCCGCGGCGTGGCCGACACCACTGTATGAAAATCGCGTTTGTATTCCCAGGGCAAGGCTCCCAGTATGCAGGCATGGGTTTGGACGCTGCTCAAAAGCATGTCGAAGCGCGGTCTGCGTTCGATGAAGCCGATGCTGCGCTCGGTTTTCCAATATCACGGCTTTGCTTCGAAGGGCCGGAAGAGCAGTTAAAGCTTACGGAAAATACACAACCGGCAATTCTCACCACATCTATTGCAATATTCCGCACCCTGGAAGAAAAGGGCGCCCGTCCGGATTTCGTCGCCGGCCACAGTCTTGGGGAGTACTCAGCGCTGGTGGCTGCTGGAGCTCTTCAGTTGGGCGAAGCCGCGAAGATTGTCCGCCGACGCGGAGGTTACATGCAGGCAGCGGTTCCTGTCGGGGTCGGCGCCATGGCGGCGATACTCGGACTGGAGTTCAACACGGTCATTTCCATTTGCGAGCGTGCTGCCGAAGGCCAGGTCGTTTCGCCCGCAAACCTGAATTCACCCGGACAGATCGTTATTGCGGGCAATAAAGAAGCTGTCGAGCGCGCGGCGACATTGGCGAAAGAAGCCGGCGCCAAAAGGGCGATGTTGCTTCAAGTCAGCGCCCCGTTTCATTGTTCGCTGATGCTTCCCGCCGAACAGCGCCTTTCCACCGACCTGGACGCCGCTGCGTTTGCGGATTTGCGATTTCCGTTGATTACGAACGTGGACGCACGGGCCATTCAGACTGGAGCCGAAGCTAGAAGTGCGCTCAAACGCCAGGTGTCGCGTCCGGTCCGGTGGCAGGAAAGCATTCAGGCGCTTCTGGACCAGGGTGTGCGGACAGTTGTTGAAATCGGGCCGGGTAAAGTGTTGATCGGTCTAATCCGCGCAATCGACAAGTCGGTTACGATGTTGAACGCTGAAGACGAAAAATCGATGGAAAATGTTTTAAGCGCAATCCTATAATTTAAGGTTTGTTCCAAGCGAGTGGGCTAAAGAGAGAATGCTGAACACAGGAGGGCTTTAGAATGGCTTCTTCAGTAGAAGACAAGGTCAAACAAATCATCGTTGAACAACTTGGCGTGGATGAAACTGAAGTTACACCGACTGCATCCTTCATCGATGATCTCGGCGCGGATTCATTGGACACGGTCGAACTAGTTATGGCGCTGGAAGAGGGCTTTGGAATGGAGATCCCCGACGAAGACGCCGAAAAGATCACAACCGTCAAAGACGCCATCAGTTATATTGAGGCCCACTTGCCCAAGTCGTAGTCTGGGCGCCTTAGTGAGGTAGCGTTTGCAAAAAAGAAGAGTTGTTGTCACCGGCGTCGGTCTTGTGACCGCGCTGGGAACCGGAACCGAAGAAACTTGGAATGGTCTGCTGGAAGGACGAAGCGGCGTCTCGACCATATCCCGATTCGACACAACCCAGTTTCCGACCAAGATCGCGGCTGAGGTCAAAAGCTTCGATCCACTTCGGTGGTTCGAGAAGAAAGACCTCAAAAAGATGGACTTTTTCATTCATTACGCCGTGGCGGCTGCGGATTTCGCCATGAAGCAGTCGGGAATACAGATAACCTCGGAATTGGCCGAGCGAACGGGAGTGTTTATCGGTTCGGGTATTGGTGGATTCACGGTTATCGAGCGTGAACACCAGGCATTGCTTGAGGGCGGTCCCCGGAAGATATCGCCGTTTTTTATTCCATCCAGCATTATCAACCTTGCTGCAGGTCAGGTTTCCATTCGTTTTGGAGCGAGAGGGCCAAACTCCGCACCATGCACGGCTTGCTCGTCCGGAGCGCATGCCGTGGGAGACGCATTTCGCGTCATCTCGCGCGGTGATGCGGACGTCATGATTTGCGGCGGCTCGGAGGCGGCGATCACCCCTATGGGCGTTGGCGGCTTTTCCGCGATGCGTGCTCTTTCAACCCGCAATGAAGAGCCTTCACGGGCGTCCCGTCCTTTTGATAAAGACCGGGATGGATTCGTTGTGGGTGAAGGCGCGGGCGTACTCGTGCTTGAAGAACTAGGACTGGCGCAAAGACGCGGCGCCACTATTCTCGCAGAATTGATCGGTTATGGAATGAGCGGCGACGCCTTTCATATCACCTTGCCGCCGGACGACGGAAACGGCGCGCATCGCGTTATGCTCAACGCGATAACGGATGCGGGTATCAAGCCGGAACAGGTCAATTACATCAATGCCCACGGAACTTCAACCCCGCCCAATGACAGGATCGAAACAATTGCAATCAAACGATTGTTTGGCGATCATGCCCGCAAGCTGGCCGTCAGTTCCACCAAATCCATGATCGGACACCTGCTCGGCGCAGCGGGCGCCGTCGAGGCAGGAATCACCGTGCTCTCCATTGACCGCGGCTTCCTCCCTCCCACCATCAACTACGAAACCCCCGACCCGGATTGCGATCTGGATTACGTGCCGAATACGCCTCGAAAAGCCGAGGTTCGTTATGCCCTTTCGAATTCTTTCGGATTCGGCGGCACCAATGCGTCACTCCTGTTCAGGAAATTCGAAGCATAAATTGTTATCCTTTTTAGGATATGTCTGAACGCGACACGCTTGAGGTCGATGTTCTTATCGTCGGCGCTGGTCCAGCCGGACTGGCGGCCGCCTACCATCTTCGAAAGCTCAATCCTGGTGCTTCGATCGCAGTTCTGGAAAAAGGCAAGGAGATCGGTGCGCACATCATTTCCGGCGCCGTCATGGATCCGCGCGGCATCGATGAACTGATGCCGGACTGGAAGCAAAAAGGCGCTCCAATCGAGAGCCGCGTCGAGAACGATTTCGTTCTCTTCATGACAGAGAGCGGGAAGTTCAAGCTTCCTATCACCCCTCCCCCCCTCCGGAATCACGGAAATTACATCATTTCGCTCAATAAATTCACGAGATGGTTTGGGCAGCAGGTGGAGGAAAGCGGCGTCGATCTCTTTGCAGGTTTCGCAGGAGCGGATCTCATTTATGAAGGCGACTCCGTGGTCGGTGTTCGGACCGGCGACAAGGGAGTCGACAAGTTTGGCGAGAGAAAGAGCAATTACGAACCGGGCATCGACATACGCGCCAAAGCTACGATTCTTGCCGAGGGATCCCATGGCTCATTGACCAAACAAGTCATCCGGAAGTTTCACCTGGATAATGGCCGCAATCCTCAGGTGTATGCAGTCGGTGTTAAGGAAATTTGGGATTCACCGAAGGAAAGGACATCCGTCGGGCGCGTTATTCACACATTGGGTTGGCCGCTCCGAAAGGAAGAATTCGGCGGCGGCTTCATTTACAGCATGGCTGAAGGGCGCGTCTCGATCGGACTCGTGATCGGCCTTCATTACGCGGATCCGCGGCTCGATCCTCACGAACGCTTTCAGCAATTCAAAACGCATCCTTACATTCGCCGGATTCTCGACGGTGGAACACTCTACTCGTATGGAGCGAAGAGTATTCCCGAAGGCGGTTACTGGGCGCGGCCTCAGTGTTATTTCAATGGCGGCCTTATCATTGGCGACTCTGCCGGATTTCTCAACTCTATGCGCCTGAAGGGGATTCACCTTGCCTTCAAGACAGGCATGCTGGCGGCCCAGTCCGCATCGGAAGCGCTTGCTGCAAATGACTTTTCAGCCACTCGTTTGAAAAGCTTTGACGACCTTGTTGAAAAAAGTTGGGTGAAAGAGGAGCTTTGGAAGGTGCGCAACTTCCATCAAGGCTTCGATCACGGGCTCCTGGCGGGCATCGTTCACACAGGTTTGCAAATGATCACTGGCGGCCGCGGGCTTAAGAATCGATATCGGAACACTTCTGGGCACGCCGCCATGAAACGGCTCCGCGAATACTACGGCGGCGCGGCGCCTCCCAAAACGCAACCTACATTCGACCGCAGACTCACTTTCGACAAATTGACCGACGTGTATAACTCTGGCACTGCGCACGATGAAGATCAGCCGTGTCACCTCGTGGTGCTGCAGCCGGATGTTTGTCACACCCGGTGCACCGAGGAATACGGAAATCCCTGTCAATACTTCTGTCCGGCTGCAGTGTATGAGATGACAGACGGCGGGCACGGCCAGCTTCGCCTGCAAATCAATGCATCCAACTGCGTGCACTGCAAGACCTGCGACATCATGGATCCGTATCAAGTCATCAATTGGGTCACTCCGGAGGGAGGAGGCGGTCCGGGGTATGAGTTGCTCTAGGGACGGCCTGGCACTCCAGACGACGTCGCAGCAATGGCTAGTTCATCACCGTGGAAAAATAAGACTGTCCAGCCGGGTGTTCTCAATTCTTCATGCACTATTCACAGGTGTGAAAACTCCGAGAGCGACACTCGCGCTGGAGGTTGATTTATGGACATTGTTGCAACTGCGCCAGTCGAGATACGCAAGTTGGATTTGTTGTCCGAGGTCACCGATCCGCTGAACGGAAGAATAAGCAGGCGTGCGTACGATCACTTCGTGAATCGCGGATCCGTTCACGGTTCTGACATTGAGGATTGGCTTCGCGCAGAGCGTGAACTGACCATCAACGTTTCGGGCGACATTCACTGCGATGCAGAAAGAGTTATAACCGAAGTCATCTTGCCGCGAGTAGAAATTGGCTCCTTGTCCGTTTACGTAGGGCTAGAACAATTCGTCATTGCATCTGATCCCGATCAGAACGGGGCGCAGGTTCTAAAGGTCATCCATCTGCCATCCAACATCTCCCAGGACGCCGTCGAGGCGGAGCGCGGCCAAAACGTGATTCGAATTGTCGCAGCACCGTCCGAATTCTATCCCATCGAGCGCGTGAGCGCTTAGGAGTTGGTCATATCTCATGCAGCAGGGTAGGCACCTGTCTCTAGCCCGCATTTCTCACCGATTATGAAGTAACCGAACGAGATCGTTTGGCCAG
>CAZIPZ010000105.1:0-13511 GCA_964541075.1 uncultured Solibacteraceae bacterium
AGCAAGCGCGGTTCTTGGCTCTCGCTGTTTATGACTTTGTTTGTGACCGGAGTGGAAAACGCGCAGAAGATCCTCATCGTCACACCGCACCTTCCTTACCGAAACGTCAGTCATGCGGGCGGGAAGGCCGTTTATGATTTCATTCTTCAAATAAAGAAACGCGGCTTTAAGGTATACCTTGCTGCTCTGGTGCTTCCGGAGGAAATTCCGCTTCTTGAAGATCCCCGGCAGTTGTGTGAGGACACCTATTTTCTCATCTCAAAACCCGTCTTCACCGATACTTTCCTCAATTCCTTTGAATCCAATCCGCTTTCTTTTCCATTCAAGATGGTGAAGGGAGACCTAAAGCACCTGGTAATACGAATGCGATTGAACTCCCGCATTCGCGAGATGATCGAGCGGCACTCACCCGACGTTATTCAGGTCGAATACTCCACCATGCTGCTCTATCTGGGCAGAATCAAAGGAAAGAGGCTGAGGATCCTGCATCTTCACGATGTGATGATCAAACCCTATTGGCGTCTTTATCTGGCAGAACAGAGGCGATTGCCGCGCTTCATGCGGTTTCTGTTCTTTCTTGTGGTGAAGCACCTGGAACTGTCCTTCTGTCGTTCATTCGACAGATTATTGGTGAAGTCGGAATACGATAGGACCTTTATTCTCCAGTACGAAGATCTTGATGTCCGACTATTCTCGATGGGCGTTGAGACCACCGGGACGCTCATTCCGTTTGAGAGGCGCGAACCCAATGCGGTGCTGTTTGTAGGGGCGATGTTTCGTGATGTGAATGAAAAGGCTGCGCTGTACTTCATCGAACAGGTGATGCCGATTCTGAAGCGCAAAGTCGGAGCACTTCGTTTCTACATTGTGGGGGCTTCGCCTTCGGAGTATTTGAGAAACAAGGTAGCCCCTGAGATCGTTGTGACCGGATACCTCGACGACCTCGCGCCCGTTTACCGCAGTTCTCGGGTGTTCGTGGCCCCGCTCTTTATCGGTGGAGGCATCATTTCAAAAATCCTTCAGGCGATGAGCTACGGACTGCCTGTGGTCTCTTCGACAATTGCGAATGAAGGGATTCTGGCAACGGATCGGAATGAAATTTTCATTGCCGATGATCCCGAAACATTCGCGGACCGTGTCGCTGAACTCATGCAGGACTGCAGCGTCTGGAACCGAATATCGGCAGGCGGACGTGAATTTGTGAAGGCGAACTTTTCATGGGATTCGGTCATTGACGACTACCTGAGAAACTTGTGAAGTTGGAGCCGGAAGGAGGTCGTTGCGGACCCAACCTTCCGGCAGCACATGAGGAGTTATTGCGATCTTGATGGGTTCCATCGATTGCGCAACCCCGCGCGATCGACGGCAGTCCCGCGGAGATATACGGCAGAAATCCGCCGAGTGTTGGAGATGTTGTCCAACGGACTAGCGTCAAGGACGATAAAATCCGCACTCTTGCCCGAGGCCACGGTTCCCAGGTTGTCGAGCTTCAACACTTGGGCTGCATTGCGCGTTGCGGCGACAATCACCTGAGCGGGGGTCATACCTGCCGCGACCATATCTTCCATTTCCTGATGGTGAGCATACGGAACATTGCCGTCGGTGCCGAGGGCGATGGTGACGCCTTCCTTCTGCATTCGAACGAGGTTTCGCGCCGAGATAGCAAACGTGGGCTGGACGGCGGGGCGGTCTGCAGCAGCCGCTTCCTGTAATTTCTTTAGTTCGTCAGCAGGAACCGTGTCCCCGACCCAAGCCACATCCGTCTTGACGCCCCGATCCGGAAGATTGGGAATCTGAAAGAAACCCGGGCGAGCCTTCACGAGCGACATATATTCGTCGTCCAGGTCTTTATCCCGCACAGTATGGGCAAAACTATCGATGCCTGCGCGTAGGAGCGCCTTGGCATCTTCGAGAGTGACAATGTGCGCGGTGACGCGCAGGTTGTTCTTATGCGCCTCGTCAATGATAGGACCAAACAACTGCGGCCCCAGTTTCTTGTACTGACCATTCCGGTCGTCCACCCAGATCTTAACGATATCGACCTTCTTCGCGGCCAGTTCTTGAACGGCTTTACGGGCCTCGGCTTCGGTTGTCACCCAGTATGGAGCTTCTGTCCGTCCAGGCTCCGGCATGGTGATGCCGCGCCCGGCCGTGCGTAACACCGCAGCATTCGGAAGAACCTCCTGCCGGACCTGATAGGCGACCTCGCCAGTATCCTGACCGAGGCTGATGACGCCCGCTACGCCGTAATACGCCTTGCGCTGAAGCGAGTCGACCAATGCTTCGCGCGCTACCGGTTGGTGCGTGTGTGCGTCCACCACTGCGGGCATCACGGTCTTGCCTGTAAGATCGACCCTAGCGGCACCGGCCGGAACATTGACCTGACCTTTTCTTCCAACCTGAGTGAAGCGGCCGTTCTGGACGACAAACGCGGAGTTTTCGATCGGAGCCGCGCCGTCACCGATGATAAGCCGAGCGCCTTCATAAACGGTCACGCCGCCCGTCTGAGCCTGGCTCTCCGACGGTGCTGCACATATGACAACTAGGAACAAGAAACCGAATGTCCGATACCATGATGTGGTTTTCATCCCGAGCATTGGGACCTCCTTTACGACCTATGGGTGACTTGCAGAATGCTGCGCAACTATTCCACACAACAGAACAGGCGCTTGCAAGGTATTTCAGATAGAATCGCCATCCATGACAAGGGCCGTAAACATCGTTCTGGCGATCTGGCTGACAACCGTAGTAGCGACGCCTACCGGCGGCGGGACGCTATCCACCACATTCGATTCCGCCGGCGCCGCCGGCTCGGAGCTTCCGCGGCTCCGCAGCCTGCTAATAAGTTGGCGCGGACAGGTTGTCCTGGAAAAGTACTATCACGGCGCCCGATCCACCGTTCCCGTCAACATCAAGTCTGCATCGAAAACGATTCTTTCCGCTCTCGTGGGGATCGCCATCGAGCGCGGCCAGATCAAGAACATCAAGCAGCCGATTGCTCCATACTTTTCCGAGACCTTGGCAGCCGAACGAGATTCGCGAAAACGATCAATTACCGTCGAAGATCTTCTGACCATGCGCTCGGGCCTGCAGACGACGAGCAATCGGAACTATGGAGCATGGGTCTTGAGTTCGAACTGGGTGCGTCACGTCCTGAACCGTCCTTTGATTGATTCGCCTGGCGAAACGATGGAGTACAGCACAGGAAACACGCACTTGCTTTCCGCGATCCTGACTCAAGCCACAAAGACGAACACATGGCGTTTCGCCCAGGATGTGCTCGCAAAACCCATGGGTTTTTCTCTTCCGCCCTGGCCTCAGGATCCGCAGGGTATCTATTTCGGCGGAAACGACATGCTGATGACCCCACGGCAAATGCTCCTATTCGGCGAAATGTATCTCAATAGAGGACGCATCAATAATCAGCAGATCGTACCCGCGCGGTGGGTGGAGGCCTCGTTCATTCCTCGAGCACAATCGCGGCGCGAAACCGATCGCTATTACGGTTATGGTTGGTGGATTCGGGAACTGGCGGGACACCAAGCCTTCTATGCATGGGGCTACGGCGGACAGTTTATTTTTGTTGTACCCGATGTAAATCTGGTCGTCGTGACGACATCGGTCAGCAACCCCGGAACGGAGCGGCGCGACCACCTTCAAGCCATCTACCGGCTGGTCGAACGCCATGTTATCGGCGCAATCGATCCGTCGACCAATTAGTCAGCTCCTGCGACGGCGCCGGAAGGCTGCAAAAGCGACCAGCCCCGGTTCCAGCAAGGACAGAGTTCCCGGCTCTGGCGCCTTCGGCGCGAACCCGGGTCATCCCCGATAAAGTCCGCTAAAGCACCCACCCTTTCCGCCGATAAAAGAACTTTAGGCGTGATTTAAGCCTTTGGGGGCAGGAGCAATTTCGAGCTAAAGGTGTGGCTCATTCCGCCGATAAAGGAGTGTGGAGGACGCATGCGGTTTGTCCGAGTGCAATATGACGCAGACAGCAAGGAATTTATCCTAGAAGGCAAGGATTTAACCGGCGCGTATATGATTGCCAGTTTGGGAATGGATGATTTCGAGCAAGAAAAGGAAACGGCTGGAAGCCACTCTAGAGAACAGAACTGCCAGCCGGAACCAGTTGCGACTTAGTCGAGGAAAGCGGCCTCAGACTGAGGAGCGAGTTTGGCTTCGAGTTCTTCGATTTCAATAACCAGGTCCATGTTCTCGTTGTTGATCACTTTGTCAGTATTCATTGTCTTTTCCTTTCGTGGTTGAAACGCATTAAGCGTGATTTACTGTATTAAGTGACCTATCTCGCCTCCAGAAGTATGGTGGCGAGATTTTTTTTGCTCGGAGGTGGAAGTGCGGCTTAGCTGGTCTAGTCCATCAAAAGGAAGGGCGCCCAATAATAAGGATGAGGATATTCCTCTCTGAGACGCAACATCGCCGACTTTAAGCTCTCGCTCTTGGACACTCCATCTGTCAAGTATCTATAGAAGTCCTTCATCAATTGGGCTGTCGTTCGGTCGTTCACATCCCAAAGACTGGTCAGGACTGAAGTCGCTCCAGCGTAGAGGAATCCCCGAATCAGGCCCAGCAACTCATCGCCTGCAACCACGCTGCTTAACCCTGTTCCGCAACCGCTCAGCGTAACAAGACTTGCCGACGTTCGGAGATTATAGATATCGAAGAAAGTCAGCGGTTTGTCTGAAAGTTGAATCGAGCTGAACATTGGATTGTCCGGCCTAAACGTGGCGTGGCTTGCGATGTGAATGATTCTGGCCGCTGTCATTTCTCGGGCGACGCAATCCCTGGTCGCCTCACCGCCCACAAACGTTCGAACATTCGGCAAGACCGAACGGATGCTCTCGATTTCATCGGGAATATGAGGCGCCCGATCATCCGGCACGCCCACCAATAATGCCGGCCCGTCGGGCGTCGTCTGCTTCTTTTTGAAGAGCCGGTAAATGGACGCAGAGGGAGCGTAGCTGATTCTGAACCGGTCGATCAGATAACAGGATTCACCGAAAAGCGCGTGGAAAGGTAAATAGTGCAGAAAGTCAAACGGGACGAACACGAGCGAATCGTGTTCGCGGAGGAAGACATCAAGCGGACGCATCAACATTTCGTACAACTCTGCGAGGTGGCCTTGAATGTTCGCCAATTGTAGCGCCTCGCGTTCCTTTGATGTGCCAGCGTTCGCGCCCAGTCGTGCAAACTGAAACCTGACGAATTCAAATCGCTGCTTCAGGGCGCGCCGTGAACAGACCTCCCGAATCACTTCGAATCGATCCTGTGATACGCAAAAGGCTATCACTTGATCGTCGGTCATGAAGTATTCGACCAACGCGGCGCGTGGCGGAAGGATCTCCTGAATTTCTGGAAGGGAGCATGAGGCAATATCCCTCAAGGAATCAATGCTGCCCGCAAGCAAGTCGACCAGAGTGCGCGACTTTGCTCTTTCCGCGGTCTCGAACGCTTCGCGAAGCGCAGCCGAATCTCCCAATCGCAAGTTGGTATTCAGAAGCAAGTCGTAAACCGGGATTTTGTCCTTGAGGAAGTTGAGACGCAATTCATCAGGGGCGATATTCCCTCGAACGCGTTCGCATTCATCGACTGCACTGAGCAACTCGAGGCGCGCTTCAACCAAACGGTGCTCGGCCAGGCAAATCTCGCCGAGCACTGCATGCAATTTGTGACCAACCCAAGGAGTCGGCGATTGTCCATATAGCGAAACAGCGATCGCAGCGTCATGCCGTGCCGCTTCCAAATCTGCCGCTTTAAGACTGGCTCTAGCTGAAACCACTTGAGCGAATGCGGCTCGAGGTTTGACGTCTTCCTTCGAAAAGGTCCTGTACGCTTCTTGCGCGACAAGCCGGGCTTCCAAATATCGGCCTGATTGAAGACGCTGCACCCCTTGATAGAGGTCGATTGCTGCGGCCCGCACATGATTGCCCTGATCTTGAAACATTTTCCTGGCTTGATCCAGCAGGTGCGCAGCATCCCGTTCTTCATGTAGTTCGCTGCGTGCAATCCCCATTATCGTAAGCGCCTTCGCCGTTTCAAAAGGCTTCCCAGTGGATTCGAAGCCCTTGCACGCCTGCTCGGCCAGGCGAACGGCGTCACGGCTCATGTTCATCTCAAGATAGATTTCACTCTGCGTCAGATCGCAAAGAGGTACGTACCACTGATCGCCTTTCAACTTTTCGCGAGTCTCGGTCAGGATATCCAGCGCCTTCGTGTATTCTCCCTGCACATAGTGCAGGTAGCCCAGGTTGTAATTGCAGCAAGAAGCCAGATATGTCTGGCTGGTCGCCTCGGCCATCTCCCTTGCCAGTTCGTAGTACTTGTAGGCTTCCGCAGCCATGTTCAGGCTCGTGACGAGAACTGCGTGATTCATGTACACCATGGCAAGCGCCTTTTGCTCGCCCATCTCTTTCAGCAGTTGCTCGGCACGCCCGATAGTCACAAGCCATTCCTGAAGGCGATCAAGACGAAACAGGAGTTCTCCAAGATTGTTAAGGTTCATTGCCAGAAGAAATTTTTCGCCCAGCCTGGTGAACACCTCATTGCTGATGTCTGCATCGCGGAGCGCTTCGTCGTAGCGGGAAAGGTGGCCGTAGATAGAAATCCGATTCATGCGGACCTTTGCCGCTAATAACTCGTCGCCGGCATGCTCGTAGAGCCTGAGAGCCTCATCGAAGTATGAAAGTGAATTTGCATGATCATGCCGCCGAGCCAAAGCGATGCCTTTTGTAGCTGTTGCTTTCGCTGTCATGATTTGATCGTCCAGGTCTGGTACGAGCAGGATGCACCAATCGGCGAGACGTCCAGCGGTATCGGGATCCGGCTTCTCGAACAGACGCCGTACGGCGGCCATCATTGCGTTGATCAGTTCAGGCGTTACGGCGGAATGTTGTTTCCAATGGAGAAGATCTTGGGAAGTTTTGATTTGGCAGAGTTGCTGGACGAGATCGTCGAAGCTTGGGGGATCTCTATGTACTTCCTTCGTCATCCATCATAGGAAGTATCGGTATTCGAAGGACTCGGTCAAGCAAAGAGATGTGAACAGCATATTGGCTTGGCGGCAAATCCAAAAATGAAAACTCTCCCCATGATGTCAACGGCGATCTCTGAACGTGGTCACCGCTGATAACCAGATCGACGAAAGCGGATTCATCCGCCGGGGCAGCATTGGTGTTCGTCACCTGTCCAGTGAGCGTCAACGTGTGACTTTCGGATCGCCGCAGCCAGAGCGCAATCTCAAAATCATCCGCCTGATATGTCATTTGGCGCGACGTCTTATCACCACCCCGGACTCCCATTGTGGCGAGCTCCCTGAAACTGTCAAACGTCAGGGAGGCGATCACCCAGTTTCCCATCTTTTTGAGAATAGAAGGACTGCGGCCCATCCGGATGACGCGCTCAATCGCTGATTCGGGAAGATCCTGCGCCGCTTCCAGGGCGCCAAGCTCAGTTGCCGCCTGAATCCATTTCAAATGACCACTGCAATGCCCACATCGCCCAAGGTGCTCCTGAGATCCGGCATCTAACCCTATCTTTAATCGGATGCTTTCAAATAACTTCCCAATTGCGATGTGACTGTTATCACCAGCCATCATAGCCATAACAATACAGTCCTTCTGTCATGAAGTGGCAACCCGACACTGAAAAAGTATGGTGAGGATCAATGTTCATACCCAAGATCCTTTAGCAGGACTCCAAGTCGTTCCAGACAGCGATCCCTTGTGAATCCAATCGAGTTAACAGATAAGCCGATACGCTGGGCGAGAACGGCGTACGTCGGAAACGGTTCCTCAAAGAAAAGGGCCTGAATCACCTGCTGGCAGCGTGGGCTCAGTTGGCCGATGCCATTCCGTATAAGTTGCTCGTGGTCCAACTGGCGAAGCAAATCCGGGCTCGGATCCTTGGACAAAGAATCTGCCACTTCGATCTCGACACTTTCGCCTTTTCCAGAATGCTTCTGCGTCATTCTGTAACACTTCCGCACCGCAATTCGAACCAGCCACGCCTGCAGCCGGTCAACATCCCTTAGTAGATGCAGTTCCTGGAAGCAGTCCAACCAAACCGCCTGAAAGATCTCCATTGCATCTTCGGTCTTAAGGCCCCATTTGTAAGGGATCGAATAGACCAGTCGCTTGTAACGTTGGACAAGCTGTTCCCAGGCGTCGCCATCTCCTTCGAGACAAGCCTTGATCAGTTCTGAATCACTTGAATTGCGCACGGTTCAACCATGCCTCTTATACCGCAAGTCCAGCCCAGTTGCACCCGGTGAGAATCTCAGAACCGGATGGGAGCCTACCGTCCCGAGTCCGAGATATTGCGCATAAGAGCCTTCAGCAGGTCGATCCTACCGGCGCCCAGTTGTCCCGTGTAGGCCTGATTCAGACGGTCGATGTTAAGCGTTCCCGATTTGATGCTGTCGCCAACTGCATTCTTGTAAGAAAGTACCAATGCGGCTTCAGCGGCAACCATCGGAGCCGCGAACGAAGTGCCTGAAGCGATTGCAAAATGTCCACCGGGATAGGTTGAGATAATGCCGGATCCCGGTGCTGAAACATCAACTGCGGATCCATAATTCGAGAACGCCGCTTTTTGATCCTGGTTTGTTGTCGCCGCGACGGCGATGACGTTCGGAAGCGCTGCTGGAAATTGTGGAATGTTCCAGTTACTGTTTCCCGCGGACGCCACCACCACAACGCCACTTCTCGCCGCATATTCAATTACGCCCTGCACGGCTTTCGAGTGGTCCGATAGACCGAAACTCAGATTAATGACACTAGCACCGTTCCTTACCGCGTACCTGATGGCTCGAACGATCGTGTTGGTGTCCGCATGACCGGAATCGTCGAAGACTCGCAGAGGCATGATCATCGCCTGCGGCGCAATCGCTGCAATGATTCCAGCAACGAGTGTTCCATGCCCGTGTGCGGGACTCGTTGAATCTAAGTAACTGGCGGTGGAGTGATCGAGGTAAGACGCAGTGGCCTGATCCAGGAACGATTCTGTCGCCTGATCCAGGAACGACTCTGTCGACTGGTCCAAGAACGATTCTGTTGATTGATCGAGCCACGATTCCGTCGATTGATCGAGAAAGCTTTCCGTAGACTGGTCGAGCGATCCGCTTCCCGAATTGCCTGCTCGAACGAAGTCATACCCAGCCATCAAGTGGCCGACTAATGACGGATGTCCGTAGTCCACGGCCGAGTTCAGATCGGCAACGACGATGCGTCTTCCCTGTGAGATCGCTGAGGCAGCCGGCAGATTGATCAGCTGCAGTGCGGGCTGTCCCTGATACCAGTGGGCGGTCCCAACCGTCGTCGGCTTGGCGAGAATTGAAAATACCTGCTTCGGTATCGACGCTTTCCCGGAAGCCTCAATGTACTCTACGCCGGCAATAGCCTGATTCGGCACGCGTGCGGCCGAAAGCAAATAGATTCCGGATTCCGGAAACGACTCCACAACCCTGGCATTGATAAAGGCCGCAATGGGCGTGATATTCGCGCCCGGCTTCGTCTTGACAACAAAGTCCGCCGCCATGCCGTCGTGCGCGAGTAGAAGGAAAAGAAATACGAATACAAAAACTCTCGATCTCATAAGCGCTCCCAGGGACCGTTTTTGAGGCCCTCTAAGGAGCTATTCGGCAATAGCTGCAATAACCTTTATCCGGGGTTGCGCTGTCAGAACTGGAGGTTTCTCTCTACGTGATAAAGAGTCAGGATCGAAGTTTTCGTTTGGAGGAGGCTGGTTTTCGACTGAAAGGGACTGTTAGGGCTTCAAATCGCGCAACTTGTGTTGAACAGCCTGAAGCGATTGAATCAACGATTCTGCGCTTTTCTCGAGCGCTTTCATCCGTGAATCCCGCGCCGATTTCCGCAGATTTTGCAGTTCCTCGATGAGAACAGTCAGTTCGCTCTTTAAAACCGGAAGATCGGATGCCAGTTCCGCTCGATCCTCATTGGAGAAGCCCTCTCCTTTAGGACGTCGAAATCGCCCGATAACGGCATTCAATTCGCGCACACGGTCACCGAGGATTTGGAATTTCTCGAGCTTTTCATTCTGTTCATTCCGGCGAATGTTGAACAGATTCGCCTGAGCTGAAACTCTCTGGGCCACGCCTTCCGCCCGCGTTTGTGCTTCCTGGAGTTGCCGGGACAGATTAGATACTTCTTCGGCGATGCCCTGTCCACATTCTGCAAATCGAGCCATGAGCTTCTGAATGTGTTCAATGTCGAAATCCGACGTCATGTCGGTGGAGTTGATTTTTTCGCCCACGCGCTCGAGCTCGGACAGATGACCATCCAGAGCGAGTACGGATTTAACTAAGGGAGATTCCCGGTTGACCTTATTTGACATGGCCTCTCAGGCTCTCAGAATAGTTATAGCTTATCAGCATGATTACCGTGTGGGGCCGAATAGTCGACAGCTAAACGTGAAAGCAGTTCCAGAGGAATCCGTGGAAGGCTAGAAGGACAGGCAGTGATGAGGAGGATGGAGCGTCAACGCCCCATCCTCTACCTAATTAAGCTCCCAGTTGGGCCTTTTTCTCGGCAATGTATTTGTTCATCTCGTCAGCTGTAGCGTCTGGGTTCCTCTGCTTGAAGAGTCTCTCGAACTGGGGCCGCGCTGCAGCTGCAGCAGGGCCTGCCAAGGCAGTTGCTCGAGCGAAGGCATCGAGCGCGAGATCGCGCTTGTTCTTGAACTCCGTCTCCAACTCCGTTCGCTTGGTTGCAAGCTGATCGATTGCGGCCTGATCCGCTTTCGCCGCCTTCGCCGCATTCTCCGCTTCGTAGGCTGCGAGCACCTGTTTCTGCGCGTCAGGCAACAAGCTGTTGATGGCGAGGCCCAGTTGATACTGGCTCTGATCATCCTTCTTGTTGAGTTTCACGGCCTGTTCAAATTCCGTGATGGCTTCCGGGTAGGCTTTCTTGCCCAGATGCGAAAGTCCAACAGTGAAATGCGCTTGCCCCTGGACCGGAGCCCAGTCCGCGTCACTTGCTCCCGCCGGCTTCGGAACGGCAAGCATCTTCTTGGCATAGTCTGCAGCCTTGTTGAGCGCTGCCACCCGCTGGGCTTCTCCAGCGGGCAGGCTCTCAATGATTGCTGAAGGCACAATCATCAACGCCTGAAGATTGTTGGGATCGGCAGCCAGGACCTTGTCGCCATACTCAATTGTTTTCGCCGGGTTGTTGCTCTGGTTGGCCGCGATAAACAATTGCCCCAAGGTATAGGCCTTGAGCTTGTCGTCTGCATTCGGAATCAGCGTCGTCAGTTTCTCGCCAAGCTCCATAACCTTCGCCCAGTTCTTGGCCGCCTGGTAGGACGCGAAGGTCTGCTGATAGAGGGGAACCAGGTATTGGGACGCTTTGAAAGCCGCATCAGGGTTTGTGATGAACTGTTCCCCTAAAGCAGTCTTCTTAGCAGGGTCCTTCTCGTCGTACCACGCTCTATAAAGAGCGTTCGGCGATAGCGTTGCCTGCGCAAAACTTGAAACAACGAGCGCGAACATCGCCAACAGCACAAATCCCAAATAAACGGCTCTTTTCATGTGAAAAATACCCCCTCTGAATTTTCCGTCATACTCCGTGTAATTTGAAGTACAGAGCCGGTAACGGCATCCATCGATTCCCGGCTAGCGAAGCTCAAATGAAAAACGAGCAACAGCGGCGTCACCCGATCTTCGATGAGGCCTCGATCTGTGTCTTCTGGGCCTGGAGCGAGACCTATTATGGACCAACAGGCACTGGAGCCCAATAGATTTTAGTACATACGCCGAGCAGCGACCATCCCATGGCCCCGGGGTCAACAACAGCAATCGACTGCGCGCCAAAGTCGCTTCTAGCTGACTCAAAAAATTCGGCCTTCCCCTTTCGAGGAAGGCCGAATTGTCATCGCAGGATTGGCAGCTTACTCCGTGTCAGAAGTTGTATCGCACTCCCACACGAGCAACGCGGGGTTCAACGGTCTGAGTCGGACGCTGGAAGTTCGCACCGGTTAGGTCGTTGATACCGGTTACAGTGGATGCATTCAGCGAGTTGAACAGATCAAACATCGCGCTTATGCGTTGTCCTTCGGACAGCTGAAAAGTCTTTTCCACTCTGAAATCCAGAATCTTCACGCTATCCAGGAAGAATGTGCCGATCGGTTCGACGAACAATGCGGAGACGCCCTGATTCAAACTGGGCGTGTTCCAGCGCCGTCCATACGCTCCGCCTTTGGCCGCTCTAAACACGGAAGACAGCAAAATTCCGTAAGGAGCCTCATAGGTGCCTGAAACCTTATACGTCCAGGACCGGAAGTGCTCGCCATTGTTGTAACGCAGGGTGTTGGGATCCTGAGAGAAGCCCTGGGTATCGCTCGCGATCTGCGATGAACTCCAGGTCTTGCGGCCCAGAACGTTGAAACCGGTCACCATCTGCCACTTGTTCGAAAGACGCTTGATGAGCGTGGCTTCAAGCACCGTGCTCGCGTTGTCGGCCGACGGATTATTCTTAATGAGGTCCTTACGTCTGCCAACATATTGCGGGTCCAGACTGAACACGGTGACGGTTTTGTCATCCCCGGTGCCGGCCCGTCCATCGCGACCGGGGTCAAGACCATTGACCGGAATGTTGTAGCCCTCATACGGAATGGCAATGTTGTAAATTTGCCATCGGTTTTGTTCAAACTTGCGAACGAACGCCAGGCGCAGAGAAAGATCCGTGACAAGTTCCTGGTCGATTCCCAGCGTGTACTCAACCGTGTACGGGAATTTCAGGTTTGGATCGGCGTCGCGATCTTTGCCGCCGACGACCGCTACCGGAGTCCGTCCCGCCGGATTGAACGAGCAACCGGTCAGGTAGCAATTGGCCGAGGGATTGGTTCCATCCCAGGTATAGCGGGTTTGCAACAAGACCATGGGATTGACCGAGGCGGAGACGTCGCTGGTTTCAGTTTCACCCGCTTCCAGGTTGTATCGTCCATAACTGGTCTTGAGCGCCGTCCTGCCGTTTCCAAAAACGTCATAGATGAGAGAGAGGCGAGGCACCAGACCATTCAGAGCGTTCAACGTTCGAGCTTCCACGATCTGTTTCGCCTGGTAGGGACCGCTTCCGTCCTTCTCCTGGCGCGGATAATACGGAACAGCGTGATCAAACCGAATCCCGAGGTTCAGGGTCAGTCTGGGCGTGACTTTCCAGGCGTCCTGAACAAAATAGGAATGCTCCTGCAACCTGCTATCGATGAAAAACGGAGTATCCAAAGTCTCTATGAACGCCGGCGTCCGGAATCCGCCGCGATAGTACAGAACGATCTGGCCGATGGTGCCGCGCTGCTTTCTGGGCGATCCCAGATATTTCCACGTGTAACCGGCTTTGGCGCTGTGATTTCCGGCAATAGCAGAGAGGGTGACATTGTAATGGTAGAGCTTTGTATCCCACGTGTACGGGGTCCCGAGCGTAAATCCCGTGCTTTCACCGGAGAACCCGCCGCGAACCTGCTGGGTGTCCAGATCTCGACGG
>CAZIPZ010000106.1:0-8584 GCA_964541075.1 uncultured Solibacteraceae bacterium
CACATCTGGCGCAGTCCTATCGTGAGTCCATTTTATGCTCGCTACGTTTTCGCGTTCTGGCGGCCTCTCGATGACTTCGCGATAGACAAGGGCACGGAACAGTTTCTGGGCTCCCATGACTTCACTTCGTTTTGTGCAACCGCGACCGAGGTTGAGGATCGGGTGCGAATAATCCACGAAGCCTCGTGGAGCCGTACGGAAGAGCAGTGGGTCTTTCGAGTTCGGGGCAACGGATTTCTTCAGTATATGGTCCGCACGATATGCGGAACCCTGCTTGAAATCGGACACGGGAGGCTTGGGCCTTCAGACATCCCTCGAATTTTTGAAGCGCGCGACCGGCGGCTTGCCGGCCCGTCCCTCCCGGCTCATGGACTCCACCTGGTCGAGGTCGAGTATTGACGGATGCGCCGCCATCGCGTCACGTCTGGAGGAATCCCGTGGAACGTAGAAATTTCCCAAAATAAAGCATGATAAGATCCAGACATATGTCGCAGAAGGCGCAGGACCTTCTCTCACGAATCGACCGCTCGGCGCTTCCAGCACACATAGCCATCATTATGGATGGGAATGGCCGATGGGCGAGAAAACGAGGGCTTCCCCGCGTGGCCGGACATCGTGCGGGCATCAACGCAGTCCGCGAAGTTGTTGAGGGATGCGCCGAACTCGGAGTATCGGTTCTCACGTTGTATGCCTTCTCGGTTGAAAACTGGAAAAGGCCTGCCCTTGAAGTCGCCACCCTAATGGGATTACTGAAGGAATACCTTCATAAAGAACTGGAAAGCATTCATTCCAATAATATTCGATTTCGCACCATCGGACGAGTGGACGCTCTAGACTCCAGCGTTCAGAAAGAGCTTCAGAAAGCCATACACCGGACTCAGGGCAACACGGGGATGATCTTCAATGTTGCGCTTAACTATGGAGGGCGGGCTGAAATCGTCGATGCCGTAAACCGGCTTCTCGATGCCAGACGGGGAATTTCCAATGGACCGGTGACGGAGCAGGAGTTTGCAGGTGTTCTCTATACGGCGGGCTTGCCGGATCCGGATCTTCTCATTCGAACCAGCGGCGAGCTTCGCATCAGCAACTTCCTTCTTTGGCAAATTGCTTACGCGGAGATTTGGGTGACGGACACGCTGTGGCCGGACTTTGATAAGCGCCGTCTCTGCGAGGCGATAATTGACTTCCAGAAACGCGAGCGCCGTTACGGCGGGCTTGAGCCGCAACTCGTCCGAAGCCTCAAGTACGGCGAATCAACGCCCAACGGAGAACCCGACGACTAAAGATGAAGAGGATTCTGACTGCCGCAGTAGGAATTCCCTTCGTTCTTCTCGTAACGATCTACGCTCCTCTTTGGCTTTTCGGCCTTTTCACCGGATTAGTCGCCGCCATGGCGGTGGATGAGTTCCTTACACTCGGAACGGCGCAGGGTATGGCAAGACCAGGCCGTTGGATTCTTGGGCCTGCCTGCATGGTTACGGCGGCGTTCATTGGAGGAGCAGAGTGGGTTGTAACGGCTTTGGCGCTGACAGTAGCCGCATTGATGCTGTCGATGATCTTTGGCGGACCCATCGAATCTGCTTTTGGCAAAGCCAGCATCACCCTGGGCGGCATCCTGTATTGCAGTGTGACGCTGGGTTTTCTAGTATGGCTTCCGCGAGACTTCATCATCACGCTCTTTGGCATCGTATGGGTCGGTGATTCGGCTGCTTACTATGGTGGGCGCGCGACTGGGCGCCATCCGCTGGCGCCGAGGATCAGCCCCAAGAAAACGATCGAAGGAGGCATAGCAGGACTGATCGGCAGCATTATGGCCGGCGTCCTCATAGGCGTTTGGCTTCTTGAAGAACCCTGGCTCCGACTGGCCGTTATCTCGATGATCACCGCTATCGCAGGCCAGCTCGGGGACCTTGCCGAATCGGTTCTCAAGAGGAGTTCCGGAGTTAAGGATTCCTCTTCAATTCTCCCTGGTCATGGCGGCATACTCGATCGTCTGGACAGCATCTTTTTCGCAGCGCCTGTATTTTATTGGCTGTTTAATGTATGAAACGCATCACCATTATTGGCTCGACGGGTTCGATCGGCCGTAGCACCCTGCAGGTCGTGGAGCATCTCTCGGAGCGATTCTCGGTATTCGCTCTTGCGGCTCTTTCCGACATTGAACGACTCGCCGAACAGACTGTTTCGTTTCATCCGGCTGCAGTTTCAATTACGGATGCTTCTCGTGTCGATGAATTCGTCCAACGGTGCCGGGGCATGGGCGCAAGAGTCCCCGAAGTGGTGACGGGCGCCAACGGACTGCGTCAGATTGCGTCTGCAGCAGAAGTCGACCTTGTGGTCTCGGCCGCGGTCGGAGCTGCGGGGTTGTTGCCGACGTATACTGCACTTGCCACCGGAAAAATCGTCGCCTTGGCGAACAAGGAAGCAATGGTCGTTGCGGGTGAGCTTCTGCGGCGGACGGCGGAGAAAAGCGGTTCGAAAATCATTCCGATCGACAGCGAACACAGTGCGGTGGACCAATGCTTACGATCCGGATCCCACGGGGAAGTGCGCCGGCTCATTCTGACTGCGTCCGGTGGACCGTTTAGCGACAGACCATTAGACGATTTCGAAAAGATCACGCCGGACGAAGCCTTGAAGCATCCCACATGGAGAATGGGAAGACGCATCACGATAGACTCGGCCACTTTGATGAACAAGGGTTTGGAGGTCATCGAGGCCCGATGGCTATTCGATATCCCCGCCGGCAAGATCGACATCATGGTTCACCCCCAGTCGGTGGTTCACTCGATGGTTGAGTTTTGTGATGGTTCGATTGTGGCGCAGTTGGGGGCGGCCGATATGCGGCAACCCATTCAGTACGCGTTAACGCACCCGGAGCGGCTGCCATCTCTGGCGGCTCCGCTGGATTGGACAATCGTTCCGCGGCTGGATTTCAGACCGCCCGATTACAAGAAATTCCCATGCCTATCTCTGGCCTATTCCGCCATCGAAATGGGTGGGACGGCGCCATCAGCGCTGAATGCAGCCGACGAAATTGCGGTGCGTGCATTCCTGGAAGGCAGGATCGGTTTCACAGACATTCCAAGGATTGTCACCTCTGTCCTGGATGCACATGCTTTGAAGGACGCCGATTCGTTAGAATCAATTATGGAGGCGGATCGCCAGGCTAGGGAGCAGGCCTCGTTAGAGGTTTCTCAGATTCCGGTCTAGACTTTCACAATCTGGCATTGTCCATCAACGGTGTGGCCGATGCGCACGTGTTAGAATAGACGTAGTCCAAGTAAGCTCAGGGTTAATTAATGAACGCAATCGTCGCCGCAATCATAGTGCTTGGTATCATCATCGTGATACACGAGCTCGGTCACTTTCTGGTCGCAAAACTTTTCAAAATCAAAGTAGAGACCTTTTCAGTGGGGTTTGGTCCGCGCGTGATCGGTTTTCAGCGCGGAGAGACCGATTACCGAATCAGTGCGTTCCCCCTCGGCGGCTACGTCAAAATGGCCGGCGAAACTCCAAGTGACTCCATTACGGGCGACCCCCGGGAGTTTATGTCCAAGCCCAAGTGGCAGCGATTTCTCGTTGCCGCCGCCGGGCCCGTGATGAATGTCGTCCTCGCGGTCGGATTGCTGACGGGTTTGTACATTTATGGAAGCGAGGTTCCGGAATTCCTCAGCGGCGAAGCCGTCATCGGTATTGTCGAGCCTAACTCTCCAGCCGCGGCGGCGGATATTCGGCCTGGAGATAGAATCCTATCGTTCCTCGGTAAAGAGAGCCCGAACTGGCAGGAGGTTGAAGCCCGCGTCGTAACAAATCCGGAAAAGCCGCTGCCGATCGTCATTGATCGCAAAGGTGAGCGGATCGAGAAAACGGTCACCCCTGCCCGAAAGCCTCCCAATGATGTGGGCTACTCGGGAATGGGACCGATGATCCGAACTGTCGTGCGCAGGGTGCAGGACGGGTCTCCGGCTCAGGCGGCCGGAGTTCAATCCGGTGATGAAATCATTCGAGTCAACGGCATCGATCTGAAGACGAGCGGCCAGACCATTCAGGACACCATTCAAGCGATTTCGCAGCCCACATATCCGATTGTGGTTCTCCGCGATGGAAAAGAAATGGAATTGAGCGTTACTCCGACGCAGCAGAGCGGACGGAAAATGATTGGTATTGAAATCCCGTTGCCGACCGTACAGGTCAAGCTTGGTTTTGTGGACGCTTTCAAAAGATCCATCGACGTGAACAAAGAGAATGCTCTCCTCATCTTCGACGTGATCGGAAAGCTCTTCAAACGCGAGGCCTCCCTTAAGCAACTCGATGGCCCTATCGGCATCGTTAGGGTTTCAGGTCAGGCAATGGACGCCGGTTTCGCGACTCTCATAACGCTGATGGCGCTGATTAGCCTGAACCTCGGCGTGTTGAACGCCCTTCCCATTCCGATTCTTGACGGCGGCGTGATGCTTCTGCTGATCGTCGAATCTTTGATGGGCAGGGATCTGAGCCTTCGAGTCAAAGAGCGCATCGTACAGGTCAGTTTCGTGTTCTTGCTCATGCTGACGGTTTTCGTGCTTTATAACGATGTCATGAAGATGCTTCCTCCGAGCCAGCCGGCTCCATGAAGACTGTTTCCGCGGAGATGCAAGTTTTCATGGAGCACCTCGACCAGAGGAAGCTCAAATTCACCCCTCACCGCCAACTTATTCTTGAAACATTCCTCGATCACGAAGGACACCGGAGTGTGGAAGATATCTATCGCGTCGTTCGCGACCACGATCCGCGTATTGGATATACAACCGTATATAGGACGATGAAGATTCTTCTGGATTGCGGCCTGGCGCGCGAAATCGATCTGGCAGACGGCGTGACCCGCTACGAGCATTTATACAATCATCAACATCACGACCACATGATCTGCATGGAGTGCAGCAATTCAATCGAGTTCTTCAATTCGGAGATTGAGGCCGTCCAAGATGCGGCCTCCGACCATTTGGGTTTTACGGTCCTGGATCACAGACTACAGATCTATGGCCTGTGCCGCGAGTGTCGCAAGGCATAAAGGGAAGGGGATAATGTCCCTTTCTCCCTGCTAAGTGTTTCTTTCGATCAAATCCAAAGCGCAACGAATAGCGTTTTCCATGCCGGACGCGTCCGCGCAGCCTTGTCCTGCGATTGGAAAAGCAGGGCCATGGTCAGGCGAAGTACGGATGTAGGGCAATCCGAGAGTTATGTTGGCGGCGGCGCCGTGCGCAATGAGCTTGACCGGGATTAAACCCTGGTCGTGATACGGTGCAACGATAACGTCAAACTCTCCGGAGTGGGCCCTATAGTAAAGGCTGTCGGCGGAATGCGGTCCTGAAACAAGGATGCCCTCGGCCGCACATTGTTGGACTGCGGGAGCGAGCACGACGTCGTCCTCATGGCCGAACATCCCGTTTTCTCCCGCGTGCGGGTTGATTGCCGCTACGGCGATTCGCTGCGGTGGAAATTTGAGCCGCCCAAATTCGGCATGAATGAAACGAATCAGCTGAACGTAGGAGGGCGTCGAAATGGATGAGATGGCGTCCTTGAGCGGCATATGGATCGTCGCAAGGACAACCTTGAGGGTGGGGGAAAAAAATGCCATTGCGAATTTCTTACAGTCGGCACGCCCGGCGAGAAATTCCGTTTGTCCTTTGAAGTCTCGGCCAATCGCTTCCTTATTGACCGGTGCGGTGACGATTGCTTGTATGTCTCCGCGGAGCGCCGCGGCGCTTGCAGCTTCCAGATAACGAAACGAACTCTCGCCTGCGTGGGAGCTGATTCGGCCCCATTCGATGTCCGACGATCCGCCGCCGACATCAACGGCGAACAGCACGGCCTCGTCTGTTATTCCGGACGCGCTGTCGATCCAGCGGTAGTTCAGAGGTGGTTTGAATCGATCAAGATTCCGTTGAAAGACATACCGGTCGGTAAAGAGCACATACCGGGCCGAAGATAGTAGAGAAGGGATGCTTTTAAAAAATATTTCGAGACCGATTCCGGCGGGATCGCCGGTCGTGATTCCAATTCTGGCTCGCATGGCAGCGGGCGGAGCTATTCGTTATCCTTGTCCTCGTCTTCCTTGTACATGTACTTGATGTAATGCTTCAGCACGAGAACATTGGGTTCCGATGTTCGATTAAGCCTAATGCAATTCTTGTCGTACCAATCGATCACGCCATGGATCGTTTCACCATCCTGCAGGACAATCACCATGGGGGTTTTGTTCTGAATCTGTTTTACGTAATAAAAATTCTCGGCGTTGGTCTGTTCGCTGGGTGAAGGCTTCTTCCGAACAGGCCTTACCGTCAACTGTTCTTTGATCTCGGCAAGGCTCGGCCGAATAAGTTTTCGATTTGACATTTCCTCCCTCACTACATCTGACGCAAGCTGGACCTGGCTTGTGGATAGGTTTGCAGCGGGTTTGCCGTTTAGAGTAAGTCGGATTTTATCGGCTTTCACAACAGATGTCATGCAGTATTTTTCCCGCAATGTCTCCCGTGCTGCAAGTCAAAGCTTGGGGTCGATCCACTTGGACATACTTTCATTCGCCGTGAGAGCAAGCACGTCGGTGAGCATCTGTCGATTGACATTGCTCCTGACGCTGCTCTCGATAAATCGAAGAAATTCCGACATTGCGAGCAGTCGATCTACATCAGCTCTGCCCGCAAGCTTCGTAATGCGATCCCGTATGTCGATATTGACCATGCGGTCCGTAGAGTTTTCTTTGACATAGATGAGGTCGTTGAGAAGAACCGCCATGATGGACATTCTTTCATCGAAGTCCTGTTTACCTCGCCCCAGTTCGGAGCTCGCGCCCAACAGGTCCTGAAACGTCTCTTCGTCTGCAGTGAGCGCCAGCTCCATAAAGTCGAGAACCACCTCGCGTTCGCGTTTCAGCCGGATAGGGTCCAGATTTCGCGCGCGGCCAATGCTCCCCTGAGACCACCTGACGAGCAATTCATCGGAGACGCCGTGGCGTCTAATTTCATCCAGAGTCAATGGTGTGAAGTGATAAGTCTGGCATCGGGATCGAACGGTGAGGAGCAATTCGTGGACGTTCAAAGTAATGAGAATAAAGTAGGAATTTTCCGGTGGTTCCTCAAGGCCTTTTAGCAACGCGTTCGCCGCCTCGGCGTTCATCATGTTTGCAGGGTCGATGATGAATATCTTGTTCGCCCCTTCCAAAGGCCGAAACTGCAGCGTCGCAAGGATCTGCCGAATTTGGGCGATCTTGATCTGGGTTGAATCGTCATCGACTCCAACCATCACAACATCAGGATGAGTATTCGCATCGACCTTTCTGCAATTGGGACATTCGTCACAGAAGTCTGCGGGGGCGCGGCTGCCTGTGCAATTCAAGGCTTTGGCAATCATGAGAGCGCAGGTTTTCTTTCCGACGCCTTCAGGACCGGAAAAAATCAGGCCATGAGGAAAACGGTCGTCACGGATTTTTGCACAGAGTCGCTCGACAACTCTGCGGTTACCGATGAATGAATCGAACTTCACTGGTCCAAGCCAAGCACTTGAAGAATGTCTCGATGAACTTGAGTGACAGGACGATCGGCCGGAATAATCCGGATCCGCGCATCGTGCGAAGCCAGATTCAAGTAACCATCACGAACGCGGTGATAGAACTCGAGGTCCTCCATTTCGAATCGCCCCTCGTCTTCGACGCGCTGGTGATTGCGTGAGCGGGCGCGATGGAGTCCGACACGCGGCTCGATATCGAGCAAGATTGTGATATCCGGTCTGAACTTGTCGCACACCAGGTCCGTCAGTCTCTCGATCAGATCAACAGGAATGCCGCGCCCGTAGCCCTGATAGGCCATTGACGCATGATAAAACCGGTCACAGATCACCATGTCTCCGCGATCGAGCGCTGGGGTGATTTTTTCCGCAATGTTTTGGCTGCGAGATGCATAGAAGAGGAGCAGTTCCGCCGCGGCCGTTAAATGTATCGTTTCGGAATTCAAAAGGATCTTGCGAATTCCTTCGCCGACTGCAGTTCCTCCAGGCTCCCGAGTAATGGTGTGGGGAACAGAAAACCGGGTGAGGTGCTCCGAGAGAAGGCCGATCTGTGTTGTTTTGCCGCATCCTTCGATGCCTTCAAAGCTGACGAATCGCCGCTGTGGCATAGGTCGGGTATTGTAACAAAACCTCAGCGGCTTCTTCGGACAGCTTAATCGCCTCGGCGACGTTCAGCCGGGCCTCTGACGCTTCGATATCCGGAAGGCTGGCGCGCGTCTCGGGATGTTTCGGTACGAAAAGCGAACAGCAGTCTTGGTCTGGCTGAATCGAGATTTCGTAGGTGCCGATTTTGCGAGCAACTTCAACGATTTCGATTTTGTCGTCCCCGATAAGTGGGCGAAGAATCGGCATCGAAACCGCACGGGAAATCGCGTCGATGTTTTCGATTGTCTGAGATGCAACTTGTCCGACGCTATCGCCCGTCACAAGAACTCGGGCCTTTTCTTTTTTTGCAATCGCCTCGGCCAGGCGCAGCATATATCGTCTGTAGAGAATCACCCTGGTTTCCGGCGGCGTTTCCACCATGATATGTCGCTGC
>CAZIPZ010000106.1:8594-13372 GCA_964541075.1 uncultured Solibacteraceae bacterium
GACCTTGGACTGAAGCTGATAGCGGGACAACAGTGCGGCGGCTTGTTTTGCTTTTTCCTGGGACTCCTTGTTCGTATACGGAAAACTATGGAAGTGAACGAAAACGGCGGTGCATCCACGCTTTATCATTTTCCATGCTGCAACAGGTGAATCGATGCCGCCCGAGAGGAGAACGACGACTTTACCACTCGTTCCAACCGGCAGGCCGCCGGGACCGGGGAGTCGCTCGGTGTACATCAGAGCGAATTTCTCCACGACCTCGATCGAACAGGTCAGTTCCGGGTTTTCGAGGTCGACGCGGGCTTGCGAGCGTTCCTTGACGTAGGCGCCGACCCGGGTGTTGATCTCAACGGAAGTATGTGGAAAGGTTTTGTCCCCTCGGCGGGCGTCAATCCGAAAGGAGTCAAAGCTCAGCGCCTGGATGAGACGCCAGGCGTCCTTCTCCATTTCGTCCAGCGACAGTGGAGACGTCCAAGCCTCCGCGAAGTAGGCAATTCCAAAAACGTGCCTCAGGCGCGCTTTGATTTCCATCACGTCGGCTTGTAAAGTGAGAGGCAGAAGAAGGCGTCCCCAAATTCTTCGAACCTGCCCGGCTCCGCAATCGGCTAGCGTTTGATTGATGTTCCCGCAGAGCCTCCCTTCAAAGTAGTCCCGGTTGCCCTTCTTCAGACCCAGTTCGTTGTAGTGAATGACGATGTACCGATCCACAGTTCGAATTATAGGCCAATCCGGAATCGTGAAAAGACCCGCCGGATTGATCTGGACGTTCGGGGGCCGCCGCCGCCAACTTGTAGCGCGATGTTAGAATCAAGTTTACCGACGTTCCCAAGGAGGATGCGTTCATGAGAGCCATTTGGAAGGGCAATATCAGTTTCGCGCTGGTATCCATTCCGATATCCCTTTTCAGCGCCACCCGCAGAAACGAGTTGTCCTTTCACTACCTCCATAAAAAAGACATGAGTCCCGTTTCGTATAAACGGTTTTGCGATACAGAGGACGTCGAGGTGTCATGGGACGAGATAACGCGGGGATACGAGTACGAAAAAGGCCAATACGTCGAGATTACCGATGAAGATCTGGAAGTAGCCGATGTGGAGTTCACCAAGGCGATCCAAATCATCGAGTTCGTCAAAGAAGACGAAATCGATCCCGTCTATTTCGACAAGCCATATTACCTGGAGCCTCAAAAAGGCGGGGAGCGCGCATATGCCTTGATGCGCGAGGCTCTCGGTCAATCGAAACGAGTCGGAATCGCCAGAGTCGTTTTGAAGTCTCGAGAGCATCTGGCCGCGGTGAAAACCGTGGGAGAGATGATGACTTTGCAGACCATGCGTTTTGCGCATGAGATAGTGGAACCCGGGGAACTCAACCTGCCCAAAATGGAAGTAACAAAGAAGGAGATGGATCTCGCTAACACCCTCATCGACTCGATGTCGGACAAGTTCGATGCAAAGAAGTACAAGGATGAATACCACGACAAGGTGTTGGAAGTGATCCACATGAAAGTGGAAGGCGTTTCTCCCAAGACTCCGGCCGCCAAGCTGAAGGCTCCCGGAAAGGTTGTCGATCTTATGGAGGTCCTGAAGCAGAGTCTGAAGGAAACGCAGAAAAAGGGCGGGGCGCCTAAAATCACCGAAGTCCCTACAGAAGAGAACGAGACGGTGGGAACTGCAGATGGCCGGGCGGCCAAAACCACACGGACCAGAAAGGCCAGATGAATCAAGTCGGCGAGAACTGCCGCCGGATTCTTGACCGTATTCGAGAAACTGCCATTCGTTGCAACCGGGATCCGGAATCGATCCGGCTCATCGCAGTCACTAAGACCGTATCAGCCGCACATATCCGTCAATCCGCCGAGGCAGGGATCATCAACATTGGAGAAAACCGACTTCAAGAGGCGCTGGGAAAGCGCGAAGAGCTCAGACATCTTCCTTTGACATGGCATTTCATCGGAAAACTCCAAAGCAACAAGGTTCGAAAAATCGTCGAGAACTTTGATTGGATTCAGTCGGTGGATCGCGCCGAGCTTTGCAAAGGGCTCAACGAATACGCAACCGTTCCGACGCCGGTCCTGATTGAGGTTAAGCTGGCGGATGAACGGAGCAAAGCCGGCGTTGCGCCAGAAGAACTGGCGGCTCTCGCCCTTCAGTTCAAGCAGTATGAGAGATTACAGCTGCGTGGGCTTTTTGCGGTGCCGCCATTTTCTGAGGATCCTGAGAATTCCAGGCCTTACTTCGCCAGGCTTCGAGAACTTGCCGAAAGCCTTGCGCTTCGAGAACTCTCGATGGGAATGAGCAACGACTTCGAAGTGGCGATCCAAGAAGGGGCCACAATGCTCCGAATCGGAACGGCCATCTTCGGCGCTCGCCGATGATGTTAAGAGTTCGGGTCATACCGAACGCCAGGAAGACGGAGTTTGCCGGCCTACGCGAAGGCGAACTGGTGCTGCGATTAACCGCGCCAGCCGTGGAGGGCAAGGCCAACAGAGCCGCCGTTGAAGCGGTTTCTCGAAGTTTTGGTATTTCTCGTCGCAATGTGCGGCTCGTTTACGGAGAAAAGAGTAGACACAAGATTTTTCAAATTGTAGGCTTGGAACAGAGTGACCTCGAACAAAGGCTAGCCGAGCTAAGTCACTGAACCTGTTACTTTTCATGGACAATGCTGAACAGAGTGTAGGATCTGCTGAATCCACTCAGGAATCCACCCTTCCAACGAAGCCGGTCAAACTAACGCGGGTTAGCATGGCTGCTACTTTAGCGATCTGTTCCGGAGCATGGCTGGTGCCCGGACTTGGTCACATTCTGTTGGGCAGATGGGTCCGTGGGTTGATTTTTACCGCGTGCGTTGCGTCGATGTTCATGCTTGGCATCGCAATGCAGGGCAAGCTCTATGACCTCGCGATTCAGGAGCCGCTTCAGGTTTTTGCGTTTATTGCCAATGTAGGCGCCGGCGGGCCGTATATCCTTGCTGAGATGTGGGAAAAGGGTATCGGGACAATGACGTCGACAACATACGATTACGGCACGACGTTTCTATGGGTGTCGGGGCTTTTGAATTACTTGATCGTACTCGATACGTTCGATATCGCGCAGGGCAGAAAGCCGTGAAAGTCTCGCACTTCGAAGCCCTCCTGTTGTTTTCAGTAATCGTATCCACGGTCTTTGCTCTCATCACAAAAAACGAACCTATCGAGCAGTTGATGTACGGTGTGCTCGTTTTTCTTTCCTTTCTGGCCGTCGCCTTCGTGATTGGGTGGATCATGTATCCGCTTCCGCTGTAGATGTTCTCGATTTCCCGAAGATCTTATTCGAAGTAATTTCGAATTGCTGCGACCAAAGCTGCTGTCGTGGATTCTTGCGGCTCTATGGCAGGGTGTAGGCCAAGCAGCCTTGCCGCCTCGCGAGTGACGGGACCGATAACCGCGATGGGAACGTCCGCCAGTTCCGGTGCTAGGTGTTCCGGTATTGTTGAAGGGCTGGTGAAAACAATGCAATCCACTTTCTCTGAAGTAATAATCTTTTTGAGGTCTCCGGAGTCCGATTGGACGGTGCGGTATACGACCACCACGTCGACGGTTGCGCCCCGTCGGCGAATTTCATCGGGCAGCAGCTCGCGGGCGACCTCCGCTCGTGGAAACAGGACGTGAATTCCCACCATCAGCTGAGGAAAAGCATCAAGCAACCCTTCCGCCCTAAAATCCACGGGAATAAGCGCCGGCTTTAGCCCCCATTCGATCACCTTTGCGGCCGTCGCCGAACCAACGACTGCAATCGGAACGTTGCATGCAACGCCTGCAAGCCTTTTACAAAACTGATTCACTGCGTTGGCGCTCGTGAACAACAACCACTGATACGCATCGAGTCGCCTGATCGCTGCGTCAACTGGTTTCCAGCTCTTGGGTGGGATGATTTGTATGGTGGGGCACTCGATGACGCGTGCGCCAGCATCCTCCAGCTGCAGCCTGAGGCTTTCAGACTGTGCGGTCGCTCGAGTGATGACGACGGTCTTACCGGTCAGTTCCTTGTGCGGCAATTTCGGCAAGGATCGCCTGAGCCCCCATGGCGAGCAATTGTTGTCCGAGATCGAAACCCAGCTGAGTCGCGCGTTCGGCGGGACCGGAAATATCATGTTGGACCACGCGCTTCCCATCGAGGCTGGCGACCAGCCCCTTGATCGTCATAATGGAATCCGTGATCCTCGCCCTACCCCCAATTGGAGCCTGACAACTGCCGCCCAGCGCGCGCAGCATGTTGCGCTCGGCGAGCACGGACAAATGGGTCTCAACGTGATTAAGCGCCTGCAGGATCTGCCGAGTCGAGCCATCTGAACTGCGGCACATGATGCCTAAGGCCCCTTGGCCGACAGCCGATACCATGATGTCGTCTTCAAGAATTTCAGTGATTCGAGACGCATGTCCGAGGCGGATGAGTCCGGCCATTGCGAGCACGATTCCTTCGAATTCGCCTTCAGCGAGTTTGCGCAGTCGCGTGTCCACATTTCCTCGCAGCGTGATGGGAGTCACGGCAGGGAAGCGGCGCCGGAGCTGAACCTGGCGTCTGAGGCTGCTGGTCCCAATTTGTGCGCCCTCCCTGAGCTCAACCAGCTTGGGACCGTTGGAGAGGAATGCGTCACGCGGGTCCTCGCGTTTCGGAATGGCGGCGAGATCAATCCCATCGGGCAGACGAAAAGGCACGTCCTTCAGGCTGTGAACAGCCACATCAATCCGTCCGTCCAACAAAGCCTCGTCGATTTCCTTGGTGAACAGACCCTTTCCGCCT
>CAZIPZ010000107.1:0-13151 GCA_964541075.1 uncultured Solibacteraceae bacterium
ACATCGAGGACAAATTAATGCTTTGGAAAGGTTTCCAAAAACCCAAAAGACTCATCATCGCCAGCGACACGTTAACCGACCAGTATGCACAGTTTTCCGCTCAGCCATTCGAGCGCGGCTTCGGCACTACTATCGGTAATGCCCTGCGACGTGTTCTTTTGTCATCGATCGAGGGCGCCGCAATCACTGCCATCAAGATTGAAGGCGTGCTGCATGAATTTTCGTCAATTCCAGGTGTAGTCGAAGATGCGACTGACATCATTCTCAATCTGAAACAGATTCCGCTCAAGCTGCACGGTGATGATGCAAAAACCATTTATCTAAAGGGAACTCAACCCGGAGTGTACACCTCAGGGAATATCGAACATGACCCGGATGTTGAAATTCTCGACAAGAACATCTACATCGGGACTGTTAGCGAAGGTGGATCGTTGCAGATCGAGATGCGTGTTCAGAACGGGCGTGGATACGTGTCGGCAGACCGCAATTTCGACGAAGATCTGGGAATTGGTTACATTCCGGTGGATTCAGTTCACTCACCTGTTCGCAAGGTCAACTACTTCGTTGAAGCAGCTCGTCTTGGCCAAGTCACAGACTATGACAAATTAACTATCGAAATTTGGACCAACGGCTCGATCACACCACAGGATTCACTGGGTTTGGCTGCAAAGCTGATTAAAGACCACATGCAGATTTTTATTCAGTTCGAAGAAAAGCCGGAGCCGGTGGAAGAGCCGACGGAAATTCGGCACGATGCTCTGGTTGAACATTTGAACAAATCGGTAGACGAATTGGAATTGTCCGTTCGTTCTTACAACTGTTTGAAGAATGCCAACATCAGAACCATCGGTGAGCTTGTGACCAAGACCGAAGCCGAAATGCTGAAGACGAAGAATTTCGGCCGAAAGTCTCTCAATGAGATCAAAGAGATCCTTTCGAGTATGGGTCTTGGGTTAGGCATGAAGCTGGACGACCACGGAAGACCTGTCATTTCGACGTCCGCAGAACAGAGCGTTTAGGATCCGAAACATCCTGAATGGTTTGATTCGTCAGGAGTTTTTATATGAGACATAGAAACGATCATCGAAAGCTCAGCCGGAACACGTCCCACCGGCGTGCATTGCTCAGGAATCTCGTGACGGATTTTCTGGATCATGGCCGCTTGATGACGACTCTTCCAAAGGCTAAGGAACTACGGCCCTTGGCGGAGAAGATGATCACGCTTGGCAAGCGTGACAATCTTCATGCTCGCCGACAGGTGCAGGCTTATCTGTTGCGAGACGCCATCGCCAAGAAGGTTTTCGATACGATTGCTCCCCGATTTGCGGATCGCAAAGGTGGTTACAGCAGGATCATCAAGCTGGGCAACCGTAAAGGCGATGGAGCAGATATGGCGATAATTGAGCTCCTCGGTAGTGGATTGGAAGCGAAAAAAGCCGAGCGCGTTGAGAAAGCAAAAGAAAAAGAGACCAAGAAGCCCAAGAAAGAAAAAGAAGCCGAATAGATTGATCTGCCAACAGAGGGGACAGAGGGATCATACCCTCTGTCCCCTTTTTGTTATCATTTAACCAGTGTCTACTCCTCAGAATGATGATTTCAAATTCGACCTGACCGCCTCGGATCCGAGAAACGGCCATGCGCGTCTCACAGGCGCCTTTGTGGCGGTAGCGGGGATAGCATTTATTATTGCGACCATGACCACGGGTGTTTCCGCCCGCATCCTGCCTATGAATGAGGATTATGTCCAGGCCCTCGTGCCGAGAGCCCCGGATGGCGCGGAACCCTTGTCGCTGAAGGCGCTGGACCACAGTATTACGGGTAACACGATCACTATTACAGGGGCCGCCGGAAACCGTACGGATTTCGCCATTTCCGACGTTATTGCGGTTATCGACCTTCAGGAAATCACAGGACGTTTTCCACAAACAATCGAGGCCAAAGTGGAGCCAGCTGAAATCCAGCCTCAAGGCATCTCCAACTTTCAGGCCAGTGTGACCATGCAAGAGAAGCCCGCCGGCTATGTAATCAAATTTCGTCTTACGGATGGACCCTTTCTTCCACACAAGGACGACCGCGCGGCTGTCATCGGAATGGGTAATTGAGAGATCAGCGTCCAAACAACTTCGGAAAAGTCATTTTCGGTTCGATTGGCGTTTTCCTGGGAGTCTTTGTTGCTGCGTCGCAAGGTCAGACGACGCTCAGATTCGAGGTGACTTCCAAGGTCGCTGCCAGGCCTGGACGCCTTTTTGTGGTCATTGCGAAGTCGGCTCAACCCGAGCCCCGTTTCAACATCGGGGAACCGGAAAGCACGGCGTTCGTGTTGGCGCGCGATGTCGGTTCCATCGATCCGTCGACCAGCGCCGCACTCGACGGCGGATCCTCAATCTTCCCTATATCAAGCCTGAATTCTTTGCCTCCGGGCAACTACTATGTGCAAGCATCCTTGGCTTCGAACATCGATTTAAGATCAACTAACGCGCCGGGTAATCTGCACAGTGACGTCGTCATGGTCCGACTCAATCCTCGGGCCGGCGGTGTTGTAAAGCTTCGACTCACACGAGCGGAAACGGATGATTTCCCGTTGGCCGACCGTTACACGAGGTTTGTAAAGATCCGGTCTCAACTATTGAGTCGATTTCACGGCCGGCCTATATACCTTCGAGCTGGTGTGATTCTGCCGCGAGACTATGGAGCCGATCGTGATGCTCGATTCCCTCTGCGTGTTCATACTGGTGGATACGGGGCGCGTTTCACTGAGGTCAAGAAGCTGATGGCTCCAGGATCCGACTTTCGCAGATCGTGGCTATCGGAAAGCACACCACAGATGATCTTTCTTCATCTGGATGGCGACGGACCCTACGGCGATCCCTATCAAGTGAATTCCGACAACAACGGTCCGTACGGCGATGCGATCACCCAGGAACTTATTCCGTATGTCGAACAGAAGTATGGTGCGATCGCCCAGCCCCACGCTCGCGTCCTGGACGGCGGGTCGACGGGCGGCTGGGTCTCGCTGGCGCTGAAAGTGTTTTATCCGGATTTTTTCAACGGTGTATGGGCTTTTTGTCCAGATAGTCTCGATTTTCGGGCGTTTCAACTAATCAATATTTATGCGGACAAGAACGCCTATTGGGACGACAAGGGGACCGAGAGACCGAGCGCGCGAGGTCAGGATGGCGAAGTGCGTTTTACCATTCGTCACGAGTGTCAGATGGAGAACGTCATGGGCTCGGGTGACCGATGGACGATGTCCGGCGGACAGTGGGGCGCGTGGAACGCGGTGTACGGTCCCCGCGGGGCTGATGGAAAGCCTGCGCCTTTATGGGATCCTAAGACGGGCGTTATCGATCATTCCATCGTGGAACATTGGAAACCGTACGATTTGCGGATGGTGCTTGAAGGGAATTGGAAGACGCTTGCGCCGAAAATGCATGCGAAGATAAACATCTGGATAGGCGACGGGGACGATTATTTTCTGAACAACGCAGTTCATTTGGTCGATACTTTTTTGAAAACGGCTGATCCACCGTATGGCGGCCGCATTGTCTTTGGGCCGCGCCAGGGTCACTGCTGGCAAGGAATCGGTGAACGAGAAATGATGCAGGAAATGGCGTCCCTGGTGCAGAGTTCTCAGCTGGCGCCTACAAAGGAATGAAGCGCCTGTGCGTTTTTTGCGGCTCAAGCAGCGGCTTGCGCCCAGCGTATGTAGAAGCTGCGCGGCTTATGGGACGTGCACTGGCGCGAAGAGGCCTTGGGCTTGTCTACGGCGGCGGTCGCGTCGGACTCATGGGTGAGATCGCAAGTGCGATGATGCAGGCGGGTGGTGAGGTGGTTGGCGTGATTCCACGCGCCATGGTTTCAAGGGAATTGGCCCATGAAGGTGTAACGGAATTGCGAATCGTTCGATCGATGCACGAACGCAAAGCCATCATGTCAGATCTTTCCTACGGTTTTGTTGCGCTGCCGGGAGGGTATGGGACCCTTGAGGAAATGTGCGAAATCATCACCTGGGCTCAACTGGGTCTCCACAGGAAACCATGTGGCATCTTGAACGTCGAAGGCTACTATGACTCTCTCCTGACTCATTTCGACAAAGGAGTCGAGGAAGGCTTTGTGAGTCGTGACAATCGAAAGCTTGTGCTTGAGGAATCGGACCCAGATCGTCTGCTGGACTTGATTCTTACCTATAACCCTCCTTCAGTCGAAGAGTGGATAGATCGAGATGAGTCGTAGGGCCCTATTAACCTTAACGCTGCTGCCGGACTATTACGCTGTTTGCCGGCTTGATCCCAAGCTTCCTGTTCCCGACTGGACCAGCCAAAGTGAATTTCTCTCTGTAACTCGCACTCACGATGAACTTTCAATCGTCTGCGCCGAAAAGGCCGCGCCAGCCGATACTGCCGGCGAGCGCGGCTGGCGTATCTTCAAGTTCGAAGGGCCCCTGGACCTGTCCTTAACAGGAATCATTGCATCCGTCGCCGAGCCTCTTGCGGATGCCGGGGTCACAATATTCCCTGTCGCCACGTACGGCACGGATTACCTGTTGATCAAGGAAGTTCAGCTCGATGCGGCCGTTCATGCCTTAACCGCCTACGGTCATGCCGTCCGGACCTGAAGAGCCTAAACTCTATCGAGAGTTAGCGTCGTGGTTTCATCTACTCAGCGCTCCTGGGGACTACTCCGATGAAGCGGAGTTCAGTCGCAACCTTATAGTTCAAGCCAGTGTAATACCTCCTCAAACACTACTCGAACTGGGTTCAGGAGGAGGAAACAATGCTTCTCACCTGAAGGCGCATTTCCGAATGACTCTCGTGGACCTTTCACAGGGAATGCTCGACCTTAGCCGGAAGCTTAACCCTGAGTGCGAGCACATCCTAGGCGATATGAGATCCATAAGGCTAAATAGGCGGTACGACGCCGTTTTCGTTCACGATGCAGTGATGTACATGACAACTGAGATCGAGCTCTTGCACGTCCTGACCACAGCGTTTCTGCACTGCAAACCATTCGGTGTCGCCCTTATCATGCCCGACGTCGTGAGGGAGAACTTTGTGTCGCTAACCACGCACGGAGGGCATGACGACGATGAACGCGGTATTCGGTATATCGAGTGGACATTCGATCCGGATCCAAGTGATTCGACCTACACTGTCGACTTTGCATACCTCCTTCGCGAGGGGCGCGGCCCTGTTCAGGTCGTTCACGATCGGCACGTGTTCGGCTTGTTCTCTAGGGAGATTTGGCTTCACCAGCTGCAGCAGGCGGGTTTCGCAGCGCGAGTGGCGCACGATGAATGGGGCCGGGAAGTCTTTGTTGCCATTCGACCGGGCGAGACAGCCAACGCTAGCGGCTGACGCTGATTTGCAGATCCTCGGGATTTTCGGTGCGTACAACGAACAGATACGCTCCAAACACCTTTTCGAGTCGCGTTGATGCGACGCCGCGGCTTATCTCTACGAGCGGTCGTCCGCCACCCACCCGTTGCGGGAGCACGCGCATCTCACTTATGGAAGCCGCAGCGACTTCAATTGACATCGTTGGGAGTGGGTCATCTACGGTCAGTCGGATGACGAATTCGGTACGGTAGGCATCGTTGTCCGGTACGTTGCGATGCGTGAACCGGTTTTCAATTCTGGCGTATGGGATTGAAGACGCTCCCTTGATCGTTCCATCCGACGGGGCCGGCCTATCCGCCTTTGCAGTATCCCGATAAGACAAGCCTTCCTTAATTGAAACCGCATCTGAAGCCGCTTTGGTTGCCTGCTCCGTCGTCCGGTTATTTCTTAATGGCTGCTCCAGAGCATTCTTGCTTGAAGAAGGTTTCGCAGAAAGCTGCTCATTCGGTCTTGATGCCATCTCACGCCCGATGTTTTGCGAGCTTCGTTCTATTCCTTGAGGCCCGGAGTTGCCGATTGATGTTTCCGGTGCTGAAATTGTCACCTGAGAATGTGGAGCAGCCGGGCGACTATAGTTGCTGGCGCTCTTGCTCCAGGCGAAAATACCGGACAAAATCAATGGAAGGCCAGCAGCTATGGCGACGGATACTGCATGGCGCCCGAAGATCTGGCAGGATGCGCAATTACACCAAGCGAAGCGTTTGGCCAAAAGTGGCGCCCCTCCTAGCGCTTTTGCGCTTTTTCTATCTTGGCCCAAGTATCCCGCAATGTCACTGTGCGATTGAAGATGAGTCCGCCTGACCTGCTGTCGACGTCAACGCAGAAATAGCCTTGGCGTTCGAACTGAAACCGCTGGCCCGGTGCAGCGTCCTGCAAGCCGGGCTCGACCTTGCTGGCTTTCAAAATCTCTAAAGAATCGGGATTCAGAGCAACGCTCAATTCGTCGGAATCGCTGGGTCTCTCGTCTTTGAAGAGGCGATCGTAGAGACGAACCTCCGCATCGACCGCATGTTGAGCGGACACCCAATGCATTGTTGCTTTGGGGGATCGCCCATCGGGTGAATCGCCGCCTCGGGTGGCGGGATCATAGGTGCACCGCAGTTCGACGATGTTTCCTTGCGCGTCCTTGATCACTTCCTTACACGTGATGAAGTATGCGTATCGCAACCGGACTTCACGTCCGGGAGCCAATCTAAAAAACTTCTTGGGAGGATCTTCACGGAAATCCTCATGCTCAATCCACAGCACGCGCGAGAATGGCACCTTGCGCGTTCCGCTATTCGGATCTTCAGGATTGTTTATCGCTTCGAGCTCTTCGACGCGGTCTTCCGGATAGTTTTCGATAACAACGCGCAAGGGGCGAAGGACGCCCATTACTCGAGCAGCATGTTTGTTGAGGTCTTCGCGAACCGAGTGTTCCAACATCGCGACATCGACCACGATATCGTTTCTGCGCTTTCCAACTCCAATCGCATCACAAAAATTTCGAATTGCTTCAGGCGTGTAGCCTCTTCGGCGAAATCCGCTCAGCGTCGGCATCCGCGGATCGTCCCATCCCGTCACGTAACCCTCTTCGACCAGCGCCAGCAGCTTGCGTTTGCTGAGCACGGTGTAACTTAAATTGAGGCGTCCAAATTCGATTTGCACCGGGCGCGAAGGCAACGAAGGTAATTGATCGAGAACCCAATCATAAAGGGGCCGATGGTCTTCGTATTCGAGTGAACACATCGAATGAGTAATGCTCTCGAGGGCGTCTGAGATGGGATGGGCGAAGTCGTACATGGGATAGATAGACCATTTATCGCCCGCTCTGAAGTGCGCAATTTTCTTAATACGGTACAGCGCCGGATCCCGCATATTGATGTTCCCTGAAGCCATATCTATTTTGGCTCGCAGGATCCTTTGCCCTTCGTCGAAATCCCCCGCACGCATCCGCTTGAAAAGGTCGAGGTTTTCTTCGACCGATCGATCCCGGTAAGGGCTGTTCCTTCCAGCCTCTGTCAGCGTTCCGCGATACTCGCGTATTTCATCGGCGGTCAAGTCGTCCACATAAGCTTTTCCGTCTTCAATCAGCTTGATCGCGCATTCGTAGATTTTGTCGAAATAATCCGACGCATAAAACAACCGATCGCCCCAGTCGAATCCGAGCCACCGGATGTCGCGCATAATACTTTCTTCGAATTCTTCCTTTTCCTTGCTTGGATTGGTGTCGTCAAAACGCAGATTGCATAAGCCGTTATATTCAGCGGCAATACCGAAATCGAGACAAAGAGCTTTCGCGTGGCCAATATGCAGATATCCGTTGGGTTCGGGGGGGAAACGGGTATGCACTCGACCTTCGTTTTTGTTGGCTTGGAGGTCTTCCGCAATGCGAGTTCTAATGAAATCCAGTGAGGCTGAAACTTCTAGGTCGGGATTCTTCATAGTGAAAAGAGAAGAAATTTTAGCACATACTCCTCACCTCAGCGGAGCCGTTCACCCTCTAAGGGAAGGCTCTCATTGGAAAAGGGCGCACAAATTCCCCAAAAGCGCCTGCGCCTATTAGAGGATGAGCGGTGTTTCAGTGGAATCGTAGCTGAGGCCGAGATTGATAATTTTGTGAAGAAGATGTTCGTAGCTGAGCTTGCAATGAGCAGCGGAGTCTGCGAAATCTTCATTTTTGGCGATCTGTGGGTTCGGATTCGCCTCGAGAAGGTAAAACTCTCCGTTTTTGGACATTCGATAGTCCAGGCGAGCATAACCGCTCAATCCCAGCAGCCGGTAAATGCGCTTGGAAAGGCGCTCGAGTTTCCGCTGGGCCTCGGGCGGGATGTCCGCCGCCTTTGTTTCAAGTCCCACTTTCTTCTGATACTCGGGATTCCACTTCAGTCTGCCCGTCGCAATATTCAATGAGCCTTCGGGCAGGTTCTTCATGACAAGCTCCCACGGCGTGTACGCCTGCAACTTACGGTTGCCGATAATACTCACGTAGATTTCTCGTCCTTCAATGTATTGCTCGGCGATGGCGTGACTGTTCGTCTGGCGGTGAATAAAGTCCACGCGCTCCGTCAACTTTTGATCATCTCCAACTACAGACGCCTGAGAGATGCCGACGGATCCTTCCTCAATTACGGATTTGACCAGGAGCGGAAAAGGGAGACGCTTCGGCCGGACCACCTTCTGGCCTAACCGGAACACGGCAAAACGGGGCACGTTGATGCGATGATAGGAAAGGATCTTCTTAGTCAGTGCTTTGTCGTGCGCGATGGTTAGTCCGCGAGGATTACAGCCGGTGTAAGCCTGCCTGACCAACTCCAGATAGCTCACGACGTGCTGATCGTACAAAGCGTGACCGTCGAACTCCTCGAGGAGATTGAACGCAACGTGGGGTTTGTGTTCCTCAAGGGTTTTTCCGATGACAGCCAGGTCGCTGCGCAACGCGACGGGATAGACCTCATGTCCCATGTTTTTCAGCGTCGAGATCACATCGTACTCGGTTCTCCACGCTTTCTTCTCTGTCTCCACGTCCGCCTCAAGGGTTGCAGGGGGCACCAGGTCCTCGTGCAACAGTACGGCTACACGAAGCTTCGTTTTTGGTTTGAACTTCACAACGGAATCCTGTGATACCCGGCGCTCAACACCTGCATAGTCTGAGTGGCAACCGCAACCGTGCATAAGCGCAAGGCTTGTCTTTCAGGCATCGCTACATAGAGTCTAAGCTCGCGGCACCGCCCTATCATGTCCTTGAGAATGTGATTGATCGTGTAGTGGTGGACGCCGGTGCCTTGTGCGACAAGGCGAGAGATATCTCGCCGCTTTTGCCGCAGGAATCCAGCCGCAGTGATTGATGCGCGCCGTTTGCTCTGCACAGAGAAGATGCGATAGAGATTTTGATCATAGGAGGCCGGCCAATCGATCGCATAGTAGGCGCGCTTCCGTCTGTAGTGATCTCGCAGCGTCTTTTTCAGTTTCTGAAGCGGTTCAACTTCCCGTGTTGATTTAACCGCGCGTGACCGTTGTGACAGCGTCCTCATCAGAGTATCAACGTACTCTAACTTCCGCCGTGCGCCCCATCCTTCATACTGCCGACGCCAGCGTTCTCCAGATGCGAGCCACACGGCGAAGGTTTCGGCGAAATCCTCCGCCGGATGCGCCTGCGCATACCATGCGTCGAGATTCAAGACGTAATCGCGGCTATTGGGTTGCGGGCGATACCAGTCGGGATAGGCGACTCGATATGAGCCGAAGGTGTCCGACCAAGAGCGTCTTGAATGAAGGTGATAAGCGTTTGCAATGCAGTGTCCTGCCTCATGCCGCAAGATCCGCATACATTCCATTTCGGTTCCACCCTCGACCTGGAACATCTGGCGCCGTTCGAGTTGAAGGAGTCGGGGATGAGCGAGATAAAAAGGAATGGCGAACCCTGCAACTCCGTCCGGCGTAAACCACTCCTCCGACAACCAAACATGTGGTCGAAAGTTTAATTCGTGGGCTTCAAGTTCACGATGGAGCCGTTTTAGCCTCTGCTCGAGCTTGGAGCCTTCAATACGCAGCGGGAGATCGGAAAACCTGAGGTCGAGGAGTTGCTCGTCCGTCATTCGGTTCAGACTCAGGCCCACAAATCAATTAGATCAGAAGGACTCCCAGAGGAAAAGTGGAGGGGAGTTTCTGGATGAGTGACGAGTCATGGCTCGCTCCGCGCCCAAGCCGGAACCCTATGTGGGCGTGGGATTGAACACGAAATTTCTCTGTCCCCTTGCTCCACGGGCTGTTTTCTGAAATGCTTCCCAGCATGTTAGCGACTCGCATTCGTCAAAAAGACGGAATTTTCTATTTCGTCTCTTTTAAGGCGCCAGATGTTTTAAAAAGGGTGAGATTCACAAGCCGATTCTATTTCGAGGGCGAGACGATCGAAGCAGAAGGCGACCGGGACGATCCGATTGCAAAGTTCATTGGCTCGGTGGAAAGAAGTGAGAAGGCCTTCCAGCGTATGCTGAGCCGGCGGAAGATTAGAGAGATCGTCAATTTCTACGATTCCGCGGAGACGCAACCTGCGATACCCGGAACGATCCTGCTGTTTTCCGAAGAAGTGTTAAATTTTAAGCCGCTGGGAAATTTTGAATCAGTTGGAAATCTGGACGACCCAAGATCTGGTTTTTTGATTATCGACGGCCAACATCGTCTCGCAGGGCTCAATTTTTATGGATCGAAAAATCCTCGATTGCTCGATCAAATCGAAGTTCCGTGCGTGATTTTCGACGGCAAGACGGCAGACTTCGCCGCTGAAATGTTCGTCATTATCAATTCCACGCAAACTCGCATCAATCGATCGCACCTGGTCGATCTTCTGGACCGCATCAGCCGATACGATGACAAAACGCGGCTTGCGGCGATACTTGTAAAACAACTCTATGAAGAGGCGTCTTCACCCCTCCAGTACAAGATCAACCGTCTCGGAGGCCGCAGCAGGCAAGAAAAGTGGATACTGCAGGCTGAACTGTTCAACGAAATCAAGAGATTGGTCGAAGGTAACGAGCCCCTGTTCATGCAGGAATTTCGCGGGAAACCGGATCGCGCGTTTGAGCTGATTGCGGATTACCTGAAAGCAGTTCGAAACGTCATGGAAAAGGTTTGGGCATCGAACGAGCGTTATAAGTTCACAACAAGCGTCACGCTCAAAGCGGTTATACGTGTGCTGGGCGAATTAACCGAAAGACCAAATCTGATCGCGAAGTGGCGTGAGAATCCAGGCCCCCGCATTTTTGAAAAATTGATTGATGGCTGGGTGACCCTCAAAGAAGAGTTTCGTAGTGAAGGTTTTTACGAGCGATTTCCAGCGAAAGGTCAGATCGAACGTGTGCGGGTCATCGAGCAGCGCCTGCTCCGGGAGCTCCGGGCGTCCTAGCGGCACGACGAAGAGTGGCCTGTTTCGAAGTTCCCTTTACATACCTGATCGTCCCTTCTGCCGCCGCCGAAATACTTTGAAGATAGGACTGCCATTCTTCCTGCCGGACGGTTTTCGGTTTCGCCTCCTGCTTTCTTTTTTTGACTGAAGCAAGGGCGCGTTGCGCATACGCCAGCGCCTTATCGAAATTCCTTCCCTCAATCGAGTACTGTCTGGCGACAACGGTCAAGGCCTGAAGGTTTTCGGGTTCGAGCGCGATCGCCCTCTCACCATACTGAACCATTTTTGAGAGGTTGTTCAGGATCCGATAGACGTCCATTGTCATTTCACAGATTTCGGCCATCTTTGTCGAGGTGGGATATGTTTGCTCAAACTGCTGCAACAGTTTGAGTCGGGTGTTGGGATCTCTTTCGTCCCCTATTTTTCGGTACAGCAACTCTTCTGGGGTAGCGAGTTGCAGCATAAGGATCAGCACAAAAAGCATGGATTATCTACTTTGAGATATTAGCGCAGAGGCAACTGAGAATATCAGCATGCCTGGCGGAGCGCACGTATTTACGGCTTGCTTTGAGCCAAGGTGCCATAATGAGCCCGCGGTCAGGAGGTGTTGCCCTGACTCACTTGGAGAATAGAGATGAAACTTAGAACGTTAGGATGGTTTGTCATAATGATTTTGCTGGTTCAAGTCGCGGCATTTGCGCAGAACTTTGACGGTGACGCGCGGAAGATCGGCCTTGGCGGTGTAGGTGATGTCAGCAACCGAGCTGCCTCAATGATTCAATCCCGGCATCCGTATCGCGCGATTGTCATTCCCATAGGTCTGGCGCAGGGTGCGACTAATCTAAAACGCTACGATCCGGGTAGCGATAGTTTCGATCCTGTCTGGATTCTTGAATACCTCGCTAACCCATTGCACTACGTCGTAAACAGAGAATCTTCGGGAGCGAAAGCCGCCTTCGTCAGGGATCTGGTCAATGGAAGGCTAAGCCGCGACTTGAATACGTACCGGGGGTTTGTACCGACCAGGGAACTTGTCGCGGAAGGCCTCGCTTCACCCACGTTCGGAAAAACGATCAGAGTGTCCGGCGGCCGAGTGCGGCATGGAATCTTTCTCGGGCTGGGCCCTTACCTATCTGTTCGAAATGAGCTTGACGTCGACCCGAGACTCAGGGAGGTCCTCGGAGCATCCTCAGCGACTCAGTTCGCGAACAGCACGTTCTCCATCGTCAACGCATCTCTCGGACAGGCGGCAGGCGCTATCACCGCAGGCTATCGGGTGCAGGTTCCGTTTGCGTTTTCGGCCGGCTCGGAACGCAATGGGGTGTACTTTTCGGCGGACTATCATTACCTTCGAGGATTTCGCTACGACTCGGCCAACCTGAATGTCCGATTCGACACCGACAATCAGAGCCTGATCACACTGCAGCCGACGACCACTCCAGTCGTTCTCGACCATCTGACCTCATCCTCGGGAAATGGACTCGCGGTGGACGTGGGCTTCGGAGTCGCAAAAGACGAATGGGAGTTCGGTTTAGCCGCTGCAGGTCTAGGCAACAAGATCGAGTGGAAGAACCTCGACAGTGAACGTTTCGTTCTTCGTAGTCTCATTGAGGGATCGGACTTCGTCGAACAGTCGCTCGTCGCTCCAGCCGGTCCAATTACGGTGGAACTGCCGGTGAATTACGCAGGAAATGTGGCGTACGACAGAGGCGCCTGGAGTGTCGCAGCTGATGTCGCCGATGGGTTTCAGGGCTTCAATTTTCACGGCGGCCTGGAACGCCGATTCAATCGAATCGAGTTTCGCGGTGGAGCTCGATATTCACGCAGTTCGTGGCATCCAGCCGGCGGCATAGGCTTGAACATCACTCGAC
>CAZIPZ010000108.1:0-13121 GCA_964541075.1 uncultured Solibacteraceae bacterium
ACTGATCGTTCATACTCCACTTGCGCGCTTCGAACAGAAAACATAGCCGTCACGTGCCGTGAACGTGCTTCCGCAAGCTGGGCCTGCGCCCCCAAGACATCAATCTGAGTGGAGACCTGCGCTTCAAATCGAAGACGAGAAAGGTCGAATTCCTCCTGAGATAGCCTCAACACCTCTTCAGCTGCTCGCAGTTGCTCGTTGGCGGCGTTCAGGTTATCCAATGCGCTACGAACCTCCAACTCAATCTGGTCACGGACATCCTGAACGCGGATTTGAGCCTGGTTGAACTGGCTTCGGGCAAGCTGGTGATGAGCCCTTCTGCGACCGCCGTCAAAGAAAGGAATATTCATTTGAATGCCGAGCACTCTGGTCGGAACAAAAGAATCACGCGTTCCGCTGTTTCCGTAGTCTGCAAAGACCTGCAGGTTGGGAAGGAATTCTGAACTTGCGGCGCTATGCGAAAACTTAGCCGCTTCAAGCTTCATTTGCTCGGATTTCAATTCAGGCCGATTGAGAAAGGCTCTTTCGAGGGCCTGGTCAATGGCCGGCATCATCATCGCAGGGGCTGCCAGCGGGTCAGTCAATTCGACTTCGCGGTTGAGGCGTTCGCCGATAGCGCGCAGAAGTTGAAGGGTCGCAGTCCGCAGGTCATTCTGTGCTTGAATAAGGCGATATCGGTCCGTGGCGAGCCGGCTTCGCGACCTCGTAACGTCGAGAGCCGTGCCTGCGCCTACGTCCTGCCTATCTTGCGCCAATTTCAAAAGGCTTTCGTCCAACTGGATCTGCGCCCGCATCGATTCCACCAGCGAGGCCGCCCGAAGCTGATCGAAGTACAGGCGGGCAACGGTTGCTGCAACTCGATTCCTCATCGCCATCGTGTCGAACGACGATGAATCCGCTGTGCGTTTAGCGGATTGGTATCGTCGTATCAGGACGATGTCGAAAGGCTCGGAGAATTGAACTCGAGCGTCATTGTTGCTGAACGGGCCGACTACCTTCGGCATCCCGGGAAGGTCCAAACCGCGCGCTCCAAGATTGATCGTCTGGTTTGTATGAACCAGCGCTCCACTCACGTTAGGCAAGAGTAGGGACCGCTGCTCGCTCGCCCGCGTCCGGCTTTGAACCTCCTGTTCCTGTGAAATTCTCACGTTTGGATTGTTTTCGAATGCGGCCTGGATAGCGCTTTTAAGGCTTAATCGCATAGGTTGGGCGTGCACCGGTGCAGCTACAATCATCAGCAAGAAAACTGGAAGCAGTGTGTAACGCGGCATGGCTCACCTCGTGACGTATTATATTCAACCCGTGGCAATGGCTCCCGCCACCCCCACGCTCGCGCAAAGATCGATTTCTTAACCGTTTAGGCCTCTATTTTTTGCGAAAAATTGCATTTTGGGCTTTTCTTATCAACAAAGATAGGGCACCATGTCGCTTCCTGCTCTTTGCTCTGCAGGTAGGTAGGTTTGGCCATTTCTCAATTTCAGCGATGGTCCGATCCAGCGGTTCGCTTGGCGGTCAAACCAGCCCACATGCCATGACGAAGTCTGGAAGGTTTTACTTCATCAAACCGAATTAGGAGAACGGAAAATGAATCGACGGAGTATGTTCAAGCAGTGGGCCACGTTGGGGCTGGTGGTTCCAGCTATCCTCGTCCTTGTCTCAAGTGCTCTGCTGGCGCAGATTATTCCACCTGCTATCAAAGGCACAGACGTAACCATCAAGGGCGAAGTGGTCGATATGTATTGCTACATGAACCGTGAACTGCACGGCGTAGGTCACAAAACTTGTTCGACCAAGTGCGTGAGCCAGGGAAATCCGATCGGCTTTGTCGACACGGCGACAAACGAAGTCTATACCCTGATTGGCATTCCGGATTATCAGGCCAGTCACGAAATGCGTGACAATTTCGTAAAACAAATGAACTACATGATTACGGTAACCGGCACCGTCGTGAAAAAAGGCAACTCTCAGATATTGTACGTCAAGTCTTTCGAAGGACAGGCGCTGTAGTCGAACCGTCATAACGAGGGCGATCTTCGCGATCGCCCTGTCCACCTCTCAAGTATCCACTCAACAGTGTTCCCCGCCCCATGCTGATATAAATAATGTGCTAAAATTGTGCTATGCCTTACCCAGAAATGCTGATCAAGCCAATGCGTGAAGATTTGACCCGCCTCGGCGTACAAGAAACGCGAACCCCCGAGGAACTCGAAGAGGTCGTGCGTTCAACCAAGGGAACCGTAATGGTCATTGTGAATTCCGTGTGTGGATGTGCTGCAGGAAAAGCTCGTCCTGGAATTGCTCTTGCACTGAAACATGCGGTGACACCTGATCGTGTTGTCACCGTCTTTGCGGGAGCGGACATATCCGCAACCGACCGCGCACGAAGTTATTTTTCGGGGTACCCCCCTTCATCTCCATCGGTCGGCCTGCTGCAGGACGGCAGAATTGTGTATATGCTGCAGCGACACGAAATTGAAGGACGCGAGGCTCCCGAAATCGCCAGCCTCCTCACGGCGGCTTTCGACCGTTTTTGTGCCGCAACCACCAAGTAACAACGGGTCACCATTGGCGCCTTTGTACCATTCCTAGCCTGAGGGTTCGATCGAAAACCCCGAAATATCGTCGCGACCACAATGCCTGCGAGTGGCATCGATTGTGCTCTATGCCTAAAGGGTTGGAGTGAATGAAAGTCCTCACATTAGGCAATTTTCGGCATACGGTCACCGTTATACGTTCGCTCGCTCGCGCCGGCCACGAAATCATCGTCGGCCGTGACAGCGGACGCACGTTCACACAATTTTCGCGTTATACGAAGGAGGTTTGGGACCATCCTCAGCCCGAGCATGAACCCGAATTCATTTCATCGCTTGTGACTTTTCTTAGAAGTCGCCCTGACATCGGATTTGTTTTCCCGATCGGGGAAACCTTTCTAGAGTGCATTTCGAGGAACATGGATTTGTTCCCGCCTCAAGCCAGGATCGTGATGCCCAATCCTTCGACACTTCAGGCATGCCTGGACAAAAACCGCATGTACGGAATTATTGAAGATCTTGGAATCCCTTTGCCCGCGTCCGCCCGCGCCGGCAATCCTTCGGAACTGTTCGCGGCCGCAGAGCGCGTAGGGTTTCCATGCATCGTGAAGCCAAATCGATCATTTGATTTCTTCTTCAATCAGAAGGCCATCATCTGCCGCACACCGGAAGAGCTAAAAACCCACTTTTGGGCGTGGCCGGGTGCGAATGATTCGGTAATCGTTCAGAAGTACATTGAAAGTTATCGGCCAAATTGCCACTTCGCGGCCGTCAACGGAAATCTGCTGTCCTACTTTGAACATAACGTTGTCAGGACGGACCGACCTGATGAAACGGGTTTCGAAGTCGACGGGGTATCGGTTCCACCGACATTCCAGCTCCGAAACTATTGCGATAGACTAATCCGCCGCCTTAATTACTCCGGCGTTGGATGCGTCCAATTTCTCGCGGACTCGAAAACCGGCGAGTTTTACTTCCTCGAAATCAATCCCCGGCTCGATGCCACCTGCGCTCTCCCGTACTATAGCGGTTTCGATTTCCCCAAAATGGCGGTCGAGATCGCCAATCCTGAACGAAGGCCAGCATCGCTGCCGTCATCTGAAACATATGAACCTGGACAACGAGGTTACTGGATGCTTGGAGATATTCAGGGATTTCTCCATGGAATAGAAGAGGGAACGGTTGGGCCTCGAAGAGCCGTTCAGTGGATTGGAAACGCAATCGCCGGACTGTGGGCCGCCGATCTTCATCTCACATTCGCCTGGAATGATCCGTTGCCATCGGCTTTCCTCTATTTGAAACTCGGAAAATCCGTGTTCCAAAAGGCGAGGAAACGTCTATTCGATCCTTCACAACAGCGTAAGCGGCGAAGAGGCAAGATTAATGGCGCTGCTGAAGACTCCTCGAAAGCGGCCTGACCGCCAAGTCGGGGGGGTTGATCTCTGAAGAAACGCATACCCCGCACCTGAGCCGAAACAAACACGTCCCAAAAGGTATTACAAAGGATCCGACAACAAAGTTGGTGGTTAGAACTACTTGGGATGGGAAAATACGCTCGTGGTAGGTTCTCCCGAACAACTTCGAAATTCTTTTAAGGGGCGGTTGTCCAACGCCAGAACACGTTCTGATGAAATCTTCAGAATAGTGTCGCCGTCCGCCTTTTACGAACGGCCGATTCCGGAACGCCATCGCCTGGTGTTCTATCTCGGCCATCTCGAAGCCTTCGACTGGAACATGATCTGTCGCGCGGCTTTTGGAAAGCGATCGTTCGACGCACAGCTTGATCGACTGTTTGAATTTGGCATCGATCCGGTGAACGGGCGGGTTCCTCAGGACGCACCCAGCGATTGGCCTACGCTAGACGAGGTTCGGATTTATAATTCCCGGATTCGTCAAAGGGTTGATGAGTGCCTAGACCGTGCAGCGTTTTCAAAGTCCTCTGAGTCGTATGTGGAAAACGGTTTGATATTCCACGTAGCTCTGGAACATCGCCTCATGCACTGTGAGACTCTTGCATACATGCTGCATTGGCTGCCCTTCCATGCAAAGATTCGGGGTGCGGTGGATCAAACGGATGCAAAGTCTCCTCGCCCGCGCATCATCGACATTCCCTCCGGGTGTGCGATTCTCGGGCAGGACGCAAATGATCCGAATTCATTTGGCTGGGACAACGAATTCCGGTTGCTGCGGATCGATGTCCCCGAGTTTTCAATCGATGCATATAGCGTAACCAACGAAAGCTACATGGAATTTATTCGCGCCGGAGGTTACCACGAACGCTCTTTCTGGGATGACGACGCGTGGGAATGGATTCAAAGCAAGGAGGTGAGACATCCAAAATTCTGGATCGAGCGCAACGGAAGATGGTTCATTCGCACCATGTTCTCGGAGCTTCCTCTGCCGTCATCATGGCCAGTGTACGTGAGCCATGCGGAGGCCAGCGCTTACGCGCGCTGGGTCGGCAAGTCGCTTCCGACAGAGGGTCAGTACCATCGCGCGACTTTTGGAGCGCCAGATGGAATCGACAGACCTTATCCATGGGGAGAAGAACCTCCGGACCAAGGGCGCGGAAATTTCGATTTTGTTTCATGGGAACCTCGGCCAGTAGGGTCGTTCCCGAAAGGTCAGAGCGCCTTCGGCGTGTTTGATTTGATTGGAAACGGCTGGGAGTGGACATCTTCGCAGTTCAAACCCTTCCCCGGCTTCGAGCCCTTCCCTTTTTACCGTGGTTACTCCGCCGACTTTTTCGATGGTAGACATTTTGTGATGAAAGGGGCGTCGGCAAGAACTTCCGCTTCATTGGTGCGGCGTTCCTTCCGGAACTGGTTTCAACCACACTATCCCAATGTCTACGCAAAATTCCGATGCGTGGAGAACCAATGAAGATTTCAATCACACAGGTTCGGGAAGAGCTCTACTTTTGTGGAGAATTCGCTGAGGATGTGTGCGCTGGGTTGAGCCGGACCGGACAAAAGGAACTCCATTCGAAGTACCTTTACGATGATCTTGGAACCGCACTTTTTGAGGCTATAACCCTGCTTCCCGAATATGGCTTAACGCGCGCGGGACTGAGGCTTCTGGACCGTCACGCCGAAGAACTTGTCCGCCGCTGCGGCAGATTGTCCGTGATTGCGGAGCTGGGCAGCGGATCGGGAGAGAAAGCGCGGCGCATTCTTCGCCACGTCGACGTGAAACGCCTGACTTATTGCCCTATTGACATCTCTTCCGCGGCGTTAGCGAGCAGTAAACGGACTGTCAGTGATTTTTCAGATCTGCGAGTCACGCCGATTCGGGCTTCCTACCTTGCTGGCCTCCGAGCCGCATCGCGCTTTCGCACTCGGGGTTCAAAGATGCTGGTGTTGTTTCTGGGAAGCTCCATCGGCAATTTCACTCCGGACGCCGCCGAAGACTTCCTGCGTGAGGTGCGCAACAACATGCTTCCGGGGGATGTCTTCGTTCTAAGCACCGATCTTGTGAAGGCCGAGGACCGGATGCTCGCGGCATACGACGACGCGATTGGCGTAACAGCCGCCTTCAACCTGAACCTGCTGGCGCGCATCAATCGTGAACTCAATGCGAATTTCGACTTGAAAATGTTCCGGCATCTGGCCCGATATGATTCCAAAGAACATCGCATCGAGATGCATCTTCAATCGCTGGGCGATCAAATTGTGACCATCAGCCCCGGCTATAGCGTGCGCTTAAAGAACGACGAGACCATATGGACGGAAAGCAGTTACAAGTTCCTTTCCGACCAGGTTGTACTCATGGCTGAACGGGCGGGGTTCCACTGCGATGCGCAGTGGATCGATGAAGAATGGCCCTTTGCCGAGAATGTGCTCAGGGCTCGGTGAAGACGAATTGATCACTAATGAAAAAATTCACCACAGAACAGGATGCGATGGCGATCATGTTGGCAGGCAGGTAGTGAAGATGCAGTTTATCCACGAGAACCCACATCAGCGCGAGATTGCCTAACAGGGACACCGCACCGTTTCCGATGTGAAAACGCAGTAGCCTTCTGATCGCCTCCCGAGTTCTGGAACGCTTTCTGTCAGACCACGTCCAACGTTCATGCCAGACAAAGTTGTGCAGCACGGCCAATTCGACGGCGACGCCGGTCGCGACGATGTAGTCCACGCCGAAACCGCTCTTCAATATCGCCAGGCCAAGCAACTGCACCCCGATCCCAACAATGCCCACTGTATTGAACTTGAGCCAATGCGTAAGCATCGTTCTTATCGAATCCGTTCCTCGTTGTACAGCCGGGTCGTGTTTCTTATTACGGAGAGGATGACAACGAACAACAACGCACAAATCGCTACGATCCCGCCGACATCACACAGCAAATATGGATTACCACCTATGTGAACGACAGGACGGACCAGCAGCACAAGATTTCCGACCGAAAGCAGGATGCGTAGTTCCGTGGGCCCCCACCAGCCAAAAGATAGACGAAACACACCGATCGTGTACGTCGCCAGATAGATTTCGATCGCCATTAAGAAATAAGCGATGATTAAGGCCATCGCAACCGCGCCGGTCATGTAACCGGAAAGACCAAGCCCCCCGATGAGACAAAGCGTGCCGAATGCGTCGACAACATGATCGACATAAAAACCATACCTAGGACGTTGCTGTTCACGCACGCGCGCAAGCGTGCCATCGAGGCTGTCGCCGAACCAATTGACGGCGAGGCATACGCAAACTGCGACAAGGAAGAATGGATTGAACCTCGCCATGGCATAAAACAGCCCCGCTATGACCATTGCGGCAAAACCGAGCACAGTTAGGTGGTCCGGATTCAACCAGGCAGGCATGCGTCTGGCGAGCCAGATAAGGGTCTTCTTCTCGACGACCGCAAGCAAACTGTGATGCTGGCGAGGGGCGGACTTGAACGAAGGTTCTGTCATGGGGTTTCAGACTCGGAATTCGAATTTTGGATTCAACATTGCCGGCAAAATCCGCAATCCAAAATCCGGGTCTGAAAAATCGGACTTACCAGCGGTTCGGGCGGCCAGCTCGGCTAGTGAATTCCTTCTTCACCATCGGGCGGGCTTCATTCACGGTTAGCGCGCGTCCTGCGAGCTCTTTGCCGTTGAACTGTGTAATAGCCTTATCCGCGTCTTCCTCACCCATCGAAACGAACCCGAAGCCCTTAGAGCGGCCGGTCTCGCGATCCGTGATGATGCTGACGGATTCAACTGCACCAACCTGTTCAAAGAGACTTGTAAGTTCTTCTTCCGTCGTTCTGAACGACAAATTACCAACGTAGATTTTCTTAGACATTCAATTTCCTAATTCAGATTTGTAAGGAACTTCGAGGACTAGCGGGAAAGGGATCAAAAAGCAGAATCAACTCTCCAGACAGAGGCAAGAGGCTCCTGGTTTTCCAAAAAACAGCAGCGAGAATGGCTGCCGCAGTTAACCTAGAGAGAATAGCACAGTTTTCAAAGATTAGGAGCGGCCCCCAAAATTCCCTTTTTGACGGCCTCGGCGATCATGTTGCAGGTCCATTCCCACATCCGGACGGAGCCGTTTTCCATACACTGGTTGCGCGCAAGAACACGATCAGCCGTAATCCGATTCTCCTGCCATGACTTGCCGTCGGTATAATAGTTGTGCAGCTGCGGTATAAAGCGGTCCAGGGCTGCGGCAAACCGGGCGTCAGCCGTCTCTCCATTCTCAAATTCCTCCCATAACTCACTGAATTCCTTCGCCTGATCTTCAGGCAGCAGGCCGAACAGCCGCTTGGCCGCCCCTCTTTCCCGTTCCAGTTTGTCTGCCCCGCCGGCCGAGTCGTAAATGTAGGTGTCACCTGCATCGATCTCCACGACGTCATGGATCAAAACCATTTTCACGACCCGCGGCACATTTATCGCCTCGTTGGCGTGCTCCGCCAGAAGAATCGCCATGATTGCCAGATGCCAGCTGTGCTCGGCGGAATTTTCCCGACGGTCGGCGTCAATCAGATACGTGCGTCGAATCACGCTTTTGAGTTTGTCGATTTCGAGAATGAAGCCAATCTGCTGATCGAATCGGTCCATCCGATCATCCTACGCGCTTTCGAAGAAGATCAACAGCCGAGAAGAATCCATGCAGACGCGAACCTGGATGGTCAGGTTTGCGAAGGCAAAATTGAGGCGAAAGGTGCTTGTGTTTTTTGGTTGCGGCCACGGGCTTCTTGGTCATCGCGGCCAGAATGTGGGTTGGTTTTACCCGTCCACTTTCCATCTCCTGAACATCGAGCGCGTGCACGCGATCGATGAAGGCGCGGTCCCATTCGTTCTCGGGATCGAAATTAGGCCCAAACGCCCGATCGATGAAAACATCCACAATATTTCCGAACCCGATGAATAGGTCGAAATGAAAGCGATCGAGGAGCAGAGGAAGGATATCCTGGCTTCGAATTCCTTCAAAACCTTCGGTCGAGCAGTCCCAGTTCTCGTAATCCTTCTCATAGCGCTTTAGCGCGTGATTGTACGTATATTTGTGAGGCAGTTCTCGCCACAGCTGATTCACGAATTCCAAGGACTCCGGCCATCGTTGATGGCCGTTGCGGCCGATCATGTCGTCGGTCATGAAATATCCATCGGGATGGAGCGCTTTAAAGATCGTGGCGAAGAGCTTTTCGAGAGCGACAAAATGGTGCAAACACTGGATCGCCAGAATGACATGATACTCCTTGGCGGGCTTCCAGGAATTCACATCGAATTTTGAAAAAATGAAGTGATCCGCAACACCGTCAGCGTCTGCGCCCGCACGCGCACGCGCGAGAACGGCTTCGTTGAGATCGATGCACTCGAACGTGAAGTTCGAGATCTGTTGTTCCTTTAGCCAACGGGCAATGTTGATTTCGGGTGCAGCGTCGCCGGATCCGATGCTCAGAAAGGAATATGTGTGTTGTGGTCCTTCACGGCATATCCGCGCCATGTACATTCGGAAAAATTCGATCGCGTTTGTAAAACCGAATGGCTGAAGGATCGGAACGAGATATTTATTGGACCAGTAGTGCGCGATTGAGGGGAGATCGTGGACCTGCTGAATCTCCGTAAAGATAGCGATCTCCTTTTGCACGCGCACCTGATAGGGAGACGTGCGCCGCATAAAGGCTCGTCCGACGTCCAGCAATGTTCTGAGCGGCGGATGGAGGGGAGCTGGAATCCGGCGCTTCAACGTGGCGCGCAGGCTCATCTAATCCCCTCCCTTCGATCTTTGGTTACTTCCGCTTCGCCTTTCCGCTCTTGCCTTTTTTTGCCTTCGCCGTCTTTCCGCCGGTCTTCTTGGCAGTGGTGCGCGAAGTCTTGGCCGCGGTCTTTTTGCTGGTTGTCTTTTTCTTCACCGCGCTCGCCGTTTTACGCGCGGGCTCGGCAGTTTTCTTACTCGCCTTGGCTTTAGCTTTAGGCTTGGTTTTCGGTTGGGCCTTCACCTTGGTTTTCGGTTGGGCTTTCACCTTGGCTTTGGCTTTCGGCTTGGCTTTTGGCCTCGCGCGGGCCACAGGCGCTCCTGCCGGAGCGGCGGCAGGTGCTGGTTCTTCTTCGGCCTCATCCACTTCTGGAGCCTGATCTATGCGGTCGACGCCGGCCTCACTTTCGTCGCCGTTCGCATCATCCGTCAAAGAACCGAAGTCTTCCAGTTCATCATCGTTTCTCATCTGAATCTCCTTGCAGCGTGTTATCGGTGCTGACTTCGCGCCCAATGTTATCGCACTACAGTCGATCGAAAGACAAGGCCCGTGCTATTGTGCCCTTAATTATGTTTAAACAGCTGGAGCTCATTACGCTGCCGATGAGAACCCTTGTGCTGTTATTTTTGCTTTATGGAGCGTACTACTTTGGTTATGGAACACCGCTTCAGGAATGGCGAAAGGACTCTCCGGAAACTGGAGTGGTGGCCAAATACACCCGCGACGGCCGGCCGTGGCGAGTATTCTACGATCTGGATCGGGACCGTATGTGGGATATGTGGATCGACGAACGGGTCGGGCCGCCATATATCGTCAGCATCGACGACAACCACGACGGACAGATCGACCGGGAAGAGGACGAATTCGGCAACCCGCTATCTTCATGGAAAGGCGCACAGATCAAAGCCCAGAAAACCCTGATCGATTACGTCAACAACGCCCTACAGCTGCAATACACGGCCATAGCCTTCATGATATACACGCTCCTCGAACTTGCTATTCGGTCCTCAACCAGCGAGAAGTGAAATGATCTTGACTTCCACCTGCAACATAACCACATGAGGCGCCTTGGCGTACTCACTAGCGGCGGCGACGCGCCTGGAATGAACGCCGCCGTCCGCGCGGTCGTTCGCTGCGGAATAGCTTCTGGAATCGAAGTATTTGGCGTCCAGCGAGGTTACGAGGGCCTCGTCGAAGGGGCGATCGGTCCACTTTCGGCTCGAGATGTCGGTGGAATCATTCAAACGGCGGGAACGATGCTTGGATCCTCGCGTTGTCCGGAGTTCATGCAGGCGGAGCCACGGTCACGGGCAATCCGGAACCTTGATCAACACCGACTCGATGGACTTGTCATCATTGGGGGGAACGGCACCCAACGCGGCGCTTATGCACTCTCGGAGGCGGGAGTGCCCGTAGTTGGAGTGGCTTCAACAATTGACAATGACCTGTACGGATCGGATGTAACGATAGGTGTGGATACTGCGCTGAACATCGCGGTCGAAGCCATTGACCGCCTGAAAGTGACCGCCTCGTCACACCATAGGGGGCTGCTGGTCGAGGTCATGGGCCGCGAATGCGGGTACCTTGCGCTTGTGGCCGGAATTGCTGGAGGCGCTTAAGCCATCATCATTCCAGAACGCGAAATCTATACGGAAAGCGTCGCAACCCGGCTCCGCTCAGCCGTCCTGCGCGGAAAAAAACATGCCTTGGTCGTTGTCGCGGAAGGCGCAAAAAACAATGCGGAGCGGCTGGTTGCGCATTTCCGTGAACACGAAAAAAGACTCGATTACCAACTGCGCGCCACGATACTGGGTCACGTCCAGCGCGGCGGAACACCAACGGTTTTCGACCGCCTCTTGGCTACGCGCCTTGGAGCTGCAGCTATCGACAACGTCAGAGCCGGCCAGCGCGGCCTGCTGATGGGTATGCTCGGAAACCAAATCCGCGCCACCCCTCTGAAAGATGTTGTAGCGCAACAAAAGACCCTGGACCTCAACCTGTTTGAGATGTCCGACAAATTAACAATTTGATTGCAGCCAGTCATCTCATCGTGCAGTTCGATGACGAACGCCTGGAAATTTTTCGCTGGCGAAGGCCGTTCGCAGAAAGCTACATTTGCCTCTTATGTTCTCAGGAAAAGTCGCACTCGTCAGCGGCGGAAGCCGCGGCATCGGACGCGCAATGGTCAAAGCGCTAGCTCGGGAAGGCGCGAAGGTCGCCTTCACTTACGCTCAAAACAAGGCTTCTGCGGACGAGATCGCCAACGGCGACACTGTTGTTGCGTTCCAGTCCGACATTACCAGCTTGGCCAATACACGCGAACTGGTGAAGAGCGTAAAGGAACGTTTCGGCCGCATCGACATCCTTGTGAACAACGCAGGAATAACCCGGGACAAGCTCATCGCACTGATGAGCGAAAAGGACTGGGATGACGTCATCAACACCAACCTGAAAGGCGTATTCAACCTGACAAAGCCTGTGGTTGGAGTGATGCTGCGCCAACGAAGTGGATGCATACTAAACATCACGTCCATCAGCGGAATCGTTGGCATGCCTGGCCAGGTGAATTACTCTTCGTCGAAAGCCGGCCTCATCGGATTTACAAAGGCATTAGCTAAGGAGGTTGCCAAAGCCAATATCACCGTCAATGCTCTGGCTTTGGGCTTTATCGAAACGGACATGACCGCTGTACTTAAGGACGAATACCGGAGCCAGATCCTGCAGCAAGTTCCGCTAGGACGCTTCGGTAAAGCTGAGGAAGTGGCGGATATCGCGCTCTTCCTGCTTTCCCAGAAAGCCGCCTACATCACCGGCCAGATCATTCAAGTTGATGGGGGTCTCGCCATCTAGTTGGTCTTCGGAAATTCAATTTGCGTTTGCGCCTGATACTTGCCCTTCCGATCCTTGTATGAAACTTCGCACGGCTCATCCGACTGAAAAAAAAGAACCTGACACAATCCTTCATTCGCAAAAACCCGAACATGCACCGGCGTTGTGTTAACGATTGAGACTGTGACAAATCCTTCCCATTCGGGCTCAAACGGCGTCACATTGACAAGCACACCAGCGCGAGCATACGTGGATTTACCAACGCACAAGGTTAGGACATCTCTAGGGATACGCAGATACTCCAGCGTCCTGCCAAGGACGTATCCGTTAGGAGGAATATCGCAATGGGGCCCCTTATGACTTCTAAAATGGTCCGTGGGAATGGATTTGGGATTGATAGTTACGCCAGGGGGCGGCGTGAAGATTTTGAACTCGTCCGCCAGGCGAAGATCATAGCCGTAGGACGATAAACCATATGAAATCATGCCTTCGGAAACCTGTATCGGACTGAACGGCTGGATCATTGAATGAGTTTCCGCCATTCGACGAATCCATGAATCGGGTTTAATTGACAT
>CAZIPZ010000109.1:0-13063 GCA_964541075.1 uncultured Solibacteraceae bacterium
CCGCTCCGCCTGTTCCCGACATGACAGAGCCGCGCCAAATGGCGGAGAGGCGCAAGACTGTTGAGGATCCCCTTGCGCAACTTCCACGTCTCGATATCGTGTTCAAGATCCCGCCGGGCAACACAGCAGACTGGTATGCGCTATACGTCGCCGGAGATGTTCTCAGCAGCGGCCTTTCTTCAAGGCTCTATCAAAAAATGGTGCGGCGAACTGAATCGGTAGTGAATGTGTCGGCCGGACCGCTAGAACGGCGCGGGCCCGGACTCTTCTGGGTCTCTGCAACTGTTCGTCCAGGCAAAGATCCCGCAGAAGTCGAGAAACTCCTTTATGAAGAAATTGAAACACTAAAGAAAGAGCTTGTGACCGACCAAGAACTTCAGAAGGTTCGAGTAGCGGCCAGACGCGACATGGTGCGGCAGCTTGCGGGAACTCGAGGCCGTGCTACGGAGCTTGGCATTTATGCAGTGTTTTACAACGACCCAAACTTGATCAATACCTGGGGCAAAAAGGTTGAGGGCGTCACCAAGGAGCAAATTCGGCGTTCCGTTGAAACGTACCTCGTAGATACCAATCGCACGGTCGTCGTAACCGTCCCAAAAACGCAGGGAGGTTCTCGATGAAGCAAGTGCTTGCAGCGCTCCTTCTTCTTTGGACGTTGGCATCGCCATCCAGTGCGCAGCAGGACGTTTCACCGCCTAACCTGAGCGCTGTTGAAAGAAAAAACCTCGCCCCTGTTTCCAAGGACATTCTTAAGGTCAGCCTTCCTCGGCCAATAGAGAGGAAGCTTAGCAACGGCCTTACTGTTCTGATTGTTGAGGACCATCGTTTGCCGTTAATTTCCCTGCAGTTCAATATCGGCGGAGCCGGTCCCGTTTATGATCCATCCGATCTTCCAGGGCTTGCCAATGTCACTGCTCAGATGCTGCGTGAAGGGACGACGAGTCGCAAGAGCCTCCAAATTGCAGAGGAGAGCGAATTGTTAGGCGCCTCTGTTTCGGCAGGTTCGGGGTATGGTTCTTCGGCGGCTACGGTCAGTGCATCGGGACTCAGCGACAACTTTGACAAGTGGTTCGCCTTGGCGACCGATGTACTGCTGAATCCGAGTTTCCCAGCCGACGAACTGGGTCGCCTCAAACAGCGGATCAAAGTGCAGCTTCGCCAGCAGCGGGCCTCCGCCAATTTTTTGTCGAACGAGCGATTCAGCCGAGCCGTGTACGGAACCCACCCAGCGGCGATCGTCACGACAACTGAGGCGGCAATTGACGCCCTTACACCTGAAAAGCTTGCCCAGTGGCATCGTGAAAAGTATTTGCCGCAGAACGCTGTGTTGGGAGTCGCCGGAGACGTACATTCCACGGACCTCATTGCCGAGCTCGAGAAAGCCCTTGCTCCATGGAAAAAGACGGACGCGGCTGAAGTTCTACCCCCGAATCCTAGGCCGGCCTCGGAAAGAAAAGTCATGCTGGTGAACCGTCCGAACTCGGTTCAAACCTCACTCGTCATCGGGAATATCGCTATTGATCGCCGAGATCCCGACTACATCCCACTGGTTGTTGCCAATCATGTTTTCGGAGGTGGCATCACCGGACGTTTGTCGCTCAATCTTCGCGAAGCAAAGGGTTACACATACGGCATAGGGAGCGGCCTGTCTGCGTTGAAATGGCCCGGACCATGGCGAACGGTAACCGCCGTTCGGAGTGAGGTGACGGAAGGTGCAATGACTGAATTCTTTCAGGAGATCAAACGATTTCGGGACGAACTGACTCCTGAGAAAGAGTTGGATGAAGCGAAACGAGCGATAGTGGCGAGCTTCGCCTTATCGCTGGAGGATCCGGACCAGGTGCTCGGCTATTACATCGTTCGTTCGATCTACAAATTTCCCGCGGACTATTGGGATAGCTATGCGGCAAAGGTGATGGCTGTTACTCCGGCCGACATTCAACGCGTCGTGCGGAAGTACCTCAACCCTGACGCGTTCCAGGTTGTTGCGGTGGGAGATGCATCGAAAATCAAAGAACCGATGGAAAAGTTCGGAACGGTTGAAGTCTATGACACGGAGGGTAAGAAGCTGAACTGACACATCGCGGTCGGATAGACTAATCGACGGCCTCCGGATACTATCGATCACCGATTCCGGCGGCCATCATCATTGGTTGAATTCTGTAGACCTTCCGTGTTCCTGTAAGCCCTCGAAGAACGCAATCCTCTGTTTCCTTGCAGTGCGAATACCGCGCCAACACCCTTTGAACATTCGGATCATTCCAGATTTCCGGTGTTATAGCGATGTCGCCCCCTCGGCTCTCCTTTTGTATTCGCGCAGCAACGTTCGCTGTAGTTCCAAAGTAGTCGAGAATGTCATCGGAGTTCACAGTGATGCATGTCCCATGATGAATTCCAATCTTCAGGATGAGCGCAGGCTCTCCGCGCGCAGCGTTATCATCATTGATCGTTTTATGCATCCGGAACGCCGATTCAACGGCGTCCGCAGGATCAAGAAATGCAGCCATAACGGAATCTCCTATTGTCTTGATGAGCGCACCATTTGCCGAGGCGATACTCTGTCGAAGCAGATCAAAATGCCGGCGGACCAGTGCGTATGCCGGCGCCTCGCCGATCTGTTCGTAGAGCGCAGTTGATGCCTTCAGGTCCGTGAACATCAAGGCTACCGCGCCTACCGATATTGGCGTATCAGGACTCAGCACTTCTTTGGAAAACAGGGTGCGAAATTCATTCATTGCAATCACCGTAGCGGCGGTGACTGCATTTTCGTCACCCTGAACACGTTCGAGCATCATCGTAATTTCCTTTTGATCGTCGTTCTCGAGCACGAGTGAAACGTCCGGAGTCATGGCAAGGGCGGTCGGTTCGAGAGTCGCGCGATGAATTCTCACCTTCGCATTGGAGGCAGGCGCATCCGAACGAACCTCAAGAGTAGTCTGGCCATCAAGCTTCAAAGATCGCAAACGATACTTCCAGGACCTGAGCTTCATTTGTATGGTCTTTGAATGCTTCCCAGGAATCACCTGCTGGGCCACCACGTGAGGCGCATTCATCGGCCCGCCGCTGCAATATCGGACGGCATTGACCTGACGAATGGCAGGGTTGGGATGGAAAGTGACTTCGACGGATTCGGCAAAATCGGTCGAGTAGCGAATATTGCACGCAGGACAGTGCGCTTGTGTGCGTAACTTTCTGAGACTTTCATGCCGCTCCTGAGGGCCGCGGCAACCAGGACAAATGACATCCCAAGACAAGTTCAGAAGGCCGGCCTGCGCCGCATAGAGAAACAACTTCAAGACGTCACGCCTGTCGGCCTTCCAGCGATCCGCAAGCTCAAACGGCCGCATCATATCGAGTTCTTCATCGGGGTAGGTTTCGATAGCTTCAACGAGACGCGGAAGCCACTCTCGGCCTGCGGCATTTGCCAGGCGTTCACGCATCGCTTGAAGGCGACCCCCGGCGATCGGTTGGCGGGGACGAGGATTGTATGGCGACTGTGATTCTTCCTGCAGGATTTCTTCGACTTTCTTGTATGCCGCAGCGAATCGTCTTCGCGAAGCAAAACCGATTTCCCAATAGATGGCAGGAATAGCGAAAATCCATCTTGGAGTGCACGTAATTGTTTGCTCCAAGACCGTTCCGCCATTATTTTCTCGAAGCGAGACGGCCGTATGAAACTTCCGGATTGGGCCGTTATGATACGTGCGGACGATTTCGTAATAGCGGCCTTCTATCCATTCGAATGGATGTTCATCCCAGCGAAGCCGCCATCCCATGTAGCGCGTTTCGCCGATCTGACGCGAGCCGCCGTCAACCTCAGGGACATACTTAAACGTAAATTCAGGAAGGCCAGCGTATTGATTGATGCGGTTGGTGTCCGCTATGTACCGCCACAATTTTTCGGGTGGCGCAGCGATTGGGATTGACCAGACAAAACGAAGGATCATCGATTCCCTTATGTCCGAGGTTGCGCAACCTTCCGTGCCCGTCCGATATGGTCGACCTCGCCGAGAACAATCAGGATTTGCCCGGGTTGTACAACCCAGGAGTCTTCGGGATTGTAGACAAAATCATTGGAGTGCGTGAGGCGCGCTGCAGCGACGAGCAAATTGTATTCGGTTCGCAAGGGCAATTCTTTCAAGGACCGATTTGCCCAGGACGACTCCTTGTCGATCGTCAACTCCTCAACGCGATAGGCATGGTCGGGGTCACGAAGCATCAGATCCAGGAAAGACACCACGGAGGGCCGCACCATTTCCGAAACGAGACGAAGGCCTCCAATGGTCGCAGGATTCACGATGGCATCGGCTCCCGCGCGCTTGAAACGACTGGCCATTCCCGGTTCGATTTCCTTAACCACGATGCGGATCTTTGGGTTCATTGTCCGGATGCTAAGCGTTGTGACGAGATTATCCCGGTCTGTCGGCAACGCGACCGCGGCAGCGCTGGCGCGGCGTATTCCTGCGCTATCGAGAGTCTCCTCGTGATCCGCATCGCCCTGTATGACTGCAATATCCTTGGTCTTCGTCAGCTCGTCCAGAGCCTGTTGATCAGAATCGATCACAACAAATTCACGCTTTGTTTTCATTAGCTCTTCAATAACTCGCAATCCTGTCTCACCTGCTCCGCAAACCACGTAGTGTCCTGTCATCGACTGAATCTTTCGACTCATTCGCCTCCTCCAGAAGTAATGGGACAGATCGCCCTCTACGACAAAGGCTGTTACGATCGAAACTGCATAGAGATTGATTGCCATACCGAACAGGATCAGCACGATGGTGTACACGCGCAAATCCGGCCGGCCCGTGTGGTCCACAGTTTCTCCGAATCCGACCGAAGCAACTGTGATAACCGACATGTAAAGGCAGTCCAAGAACGGCGTTTGGGGACTGAAGAACTTGTAGCCGACCCCTCCAAGGAAATAGACACTGAAAAGAAGGAGCAATCCAAGAGTGAACCGCCGGGTCATGGCGGGGCATTTTAGCACCGACCGAACGTCAACGCGGCGGAACGACCATGCTAAACTGGCCGGTAATGATCCCGGTGCTGGCCATATCTCTTTTTCTCTCTTGGGTCCAGGTGCGTTCGGAGACCTACATTGTCAAGTCCTCAGCTGGCGAAGCGGCAGCCAAACGCGTTCTCAGAGAATTGGAAAATTTCCATCAGCTCGTAGGCACATACATTTTTCAGAAAGTTCGACTACCTGAGCTTCCGATCGAAGTCATGTTGATTGGAGACGAGAAAACCCTATCAGAACTTGCGCCTGTCTATAACGACAAGAAACTTCAGGTCTCCGGATACTACCAAAGAGGTCAGGATAGAGATTTCATTGTGCTTTCCGGTCGAATCTATCCGCGCGCTCTCACCAGCACTGTTTATCACGAACTGACCCACTACTTTCTCAGTCGAGCGATAGTAGAGAGGCCAACGTGGCTTAACGAAGGATTGGCTGAATACTTTGCAACGGCCGAGATTCGGGAAGAGGACATTTATCTTGGCGCTGTTTCCCGGCAGCGCTTCTCAATACTTCGGTCGACGGTTCCGATGCCGTTGAGTGAGTTTTTCGCGACAGATTTGGACTCGCCGTACTACAACGAATCTGGAAAGGCGAACCGCTTCTACACACAAGCTTGGGCTTTCGTGCATTTCATGATGCACAGTCGCCATTCCGTCGGATTCAAGCAGTATCTTGATGCGCTTACTCGAGAGAACGTCAACCTCCTTGATTACCTGAAGGTGAACCAGCGGACTCTCGAAATTGAATTTATCGGATATATCAGGGAGGCGATCCGGCGTCCAACGCCCGTTCATATACGCGCGGCCGGTGGCGAACCAACGGTTAGGATCGAGGAAATGTCAGAGGCTGAAGCATTAACATCGATTAGCGAAATCTTCCTGGCTTCAGGAAAAATTCAGGAGGGAAGGAAACGTCTCGAAGCCCTGGTGACTACAGGCGAACTGCTTCCGCGAGCCTCATACTATCGGGGCATACTGGCTCGAATAAGCCAGGAGAGTGAAGCACGAGATTGGTTTGTGGACGCTCTTGCAGATCCACAAGTTGGCGTTCGAGCAGCCATTCAACTGGTGAGTATGGGAGAGCTGTACATTCCTTCAGTGCGCAATGTCCTGGAACAGGCCGCAGCCAACGGAACGCGAATATCGGACGTCTATTGGGCGCTGGCGGAGATTTATCTGGATGACATGCGCCACATCCGAGAAACGGTTCGATTTGCGGCGGAGCAATCACCACCGGTTTCTTCTCCCCCTGCTCCGATTTTTTCCGACCACATGAGTTTGAGTCCGTATGCTGGCAATGCCGTTGACAATTTAAAATATGAATTGATGTCGCAATCTGCAACAGGGCCGCAAGTGCAGCGGTTTGTCCAGCCCTACTACCCTGCGGACCTTTTACACGAGAAACAAGCAGGCAAAGTTGTCCTCGATGTTCAAGTCACAGACCAGGGGCGGGTGGCGGGCGTTTGGTTGATTTCATCTGTTCCCGAAGTCTTTGGAAGTCTCGCGACGGAAGCAGTCCGCTCCTGGGAGTTTGAAGCGATTCCATCACTGATCAGAGTGGTGCTGCAATTCGTTCCCTAACATCGAGGCCTTCGTTCGCGTTAGGAAGTCCTGCAATCCGGTTTCCCCGGACTCACGCCTGTGTTATCTTACAGGACTTCGTAGGTGCGAGCCCTTCCGGCCCCGAATTGATAAATCTACGGCAACAGCGGTGAGTATAGATGAGACGAATGAGTAAGCTGAGGCTGCGTTGGCGCGAAATCCAGATGATTGCTCGCGGATTGGCGTCAACACGGCACGTTCTTCTGGCGCATATTATTCCTACACGACGCTGCAACCTAGCATGCGGATATTGCAACGAGTACGACGACTTTTCCCCACCCGTTCCCACCGACGAAATGATTCGCAGGATCGATCGTCTTGCCTACCTGAAAACGGCCGTTATCACGATCAGCGGAGGCGAGCCTCTTCTCCATCCGGAAATCGAACAGATCATCCGGAGAATTCGCCATCACGGCATCATTGCCGGGATGATTACCAACGGCTATCTGCTTACGCCGAAAAAAATCACCGCGTTGAACGATGCAGGACTCGAACATCTTCAGATCAGCATCGATAACATTCAGCCCGATGATGTGTCCTTGAAGAGTCTCAGGGTCCTGAATAAGAAGCTGGAGCAGCTCGCGGAAGGGGCGGAATTCGCCGTAAACATCAACTCGGTCATTGGGGGAGGAATAAGAAACCCTGAAGATGCAGAGGCAATTACAAATAGGGCTGTTGCGCTGGGCTTCTCAAGCTCGCTTGGTATTATCCATGATGGAAATGGCGCCGTGAAACCTCTGAACAATCGCGAAGAGCGCGTATATCGCGAGATCAAAAACTACGGCAAGCGAGGATACAGCAGGTTGAACTGGTTCCAAGAGAATCTGGCACGAGGCAGGACGAACGACTGGCGTTGCCGCGCCGGCGCTCGATATCTATACATTTGCGAAGACGGATTGGTTCATTACTGTTCGCAACAGCGCGGGTATCCGGCGATTCCTTTGGAAAAATATACGTTCGAGGATATCGAAAGAGAATACTTCGCGAAGAAAGCGTGCGCACCCACGTGTACGGTGGGATGCGTTCAGAAAGTTTCAGTTATCGACCACTGGCGAGATCCCCAAATCGATTCCGGCGCCTACTGGAAGCAGACTCCGGAATACGCTGACTGCGCCGATACGCACAATCCTTAATCGGGAAAGACGTCCCGTGCGATAGTGGAATCCGGCGACCACCTCTGACTCTAGAAACTGCAGCGCACCCCATAATTTAAACTCACTGTTGGCGGCATTTGAGTTGCACTGAACTGCCATGGCGAAGCGCCGACGCTCTTATGAGCACATGAACGTTGAGGTAAGCGAGAGTGATGCACACATGGGACTATTCAAGTTGGTTGACACTTGCAACCAATGTATACGGCATTTCCGTTTCCAGGCAGAAACAGCGGCGGACGCTGAGCTGCGCCAGTTGACCGATGGAGTCTGTCAGCTACTCGAACAATTTAGTTTCGAGTTGGAAATTGAAAACCGCAGACTGAGTGGAGAAAGCACGGGGATCGACAAGCTTGCGCCCGGCGCAGATGTTTTGAATCTTCGATCGGACGTGGTCCTGAGAAACGTTCTTCAGGAGTATGAACAGGTTCTTTTGACGCCCCTAACGGCGCATGCCCGAGCCATGGTCAAAAGACAGCTCGTGGAAATTGGGAGAGCCTGCGAACAGCTTGCCGAGTTTCATCGAGCTGCCTGACGCTTAATGTGAACGAGCGCGGGACCACTATCTACCAAGGCGTTAATCAAGGAGCCAAGCTTAGGATGCTCAGGCTCTATATCGACTGCCAGCCCATGGCGGCGCATTGCTTCGCTGCAGGTTGGACCGATCGAGGCGGCCACAAGTCTTGAGAATGATTCCCTGAGGGGTTCAGCGACATCCTTGCCAGCCGCTTGAAACATATGTTCGACCTGAATTGCGCTGGTAAAAACAACCACGTGGATCTGTCCTTCGAGGATTTGCCGAATCGCTCTCTTCAAAGGTTCGACATCGTCCGGGAACGCCCAGCGATACACAGGCACTTGAAGGACGTCCGCACCTCGCTCTCGCAAACCCGCCAACAACTCCGGATTTTCTTCTCCATATTCCTGCACAGCCACCCGTTTTCCGTGAATGTCCAGGCGCTCATCCATGGCGGCAAGGAGCTCTTTCCAGGTATTCGGTTCGGGAACTGAAATACTGGGAGTGAGTCCCAGTTCGCGAAGAGCTGTGCCCGGCTTGGGTCCGCGCGCCACCGTGATTACGGAAGCCAAAGCGCGAGCGAAGTCTTCTTTGGGAATCTCCGCGGAGAGGGCATCGACGAGGAAGCGAGTGCCGACGCCTGTCAATAGCACAACGATGTCAATTTCTTTTCCGCGCAATCGGCGTCCAAACTCGAGTGCGTGGCTGTTCTCTGATAGAGGCGCCTCGCGAAGAGCCGGTGCACTGATGGCATCACCTCCGTGCCGGCGTATCATCTCAGATATTTCGTTTGCGCGCCTGCTTTCGAAAGCTACTACGCGCAACCCTGTCAAACTACCGGAATTACTCATGTGTAATAAGCATAGCAAACAGAGATTGCCGCAAAAATCATCGAGATAGTAACTCTCTTCTTTACGCGTTCCTCGCTATGTTGACGTTTCCCTTTCGAAGATTGCTTCGTAGGTCTCCACCAGGCGTGAGGTAATCGCCCCCACGGCGTGGAAATCATGATCCCCAACGCGCTTTGCTGGTAGTATTCCAAGCACACTGTTTGTAATGAACGCTTCCTCCGCGCTCTCAAGGACCGTTAAGGGTAGTCGCATCTCTCGGACTTCGATGCTTTCACGTTTCGCCGCCTCCATCACCACCGACCGTGTGATGCCGGGCAGGATGTCGCAATCTGTGGAGGGTGTGAACAGAATGGACCCGGAAACTACGAAGAAGTTGGCCGACGAACATTCCGATAAATAGCCTTCGACAGTGAGCATGAGCGCCTCATCAGCGCCTGTTTCCGTCGCTTCCGCTCTTGCCAGAACCGAATTGAGATAGTTCGAATGTTTTACATGTGACGGCAAGGACACGGAAGGGACTCGTCTCACGCTCGAAATGGCGACAGTAACGCCTGGCCGCAACGCATTCTGGCCAATTGCCAGAGGCTCGGCGACGACGACGTAAGTCGGTTCAGCGTGATTGTCAAATGCCGGGCCGCGGCCAGCGCATCCCCGCGAGAGGCAGACGCGGACGACGGCGTCATCAAGGTTATTTCTGTCGAGCACCGCTTGCACATTCGATGCGATGGCGTCAGGGGAATGCGGAAGGCGCATCCTCAAGGCCTGGGCCGACGACTGCAAACGCCGAAGATGGTCCTCCAACCGGAAGACACGCCGCCGGTGAGCCCTCATCGTTTCGAAAGCGCCATCACCGTACATAAATCCTCGATCGAAAATCGACACAACGGCGCCTTCAGCGAGCGTCAGGCTTTTGTTCAGATAAACCCACATCAGAAGCGCCCTTAATCTTTCATCCTGCGATGATGGTCGATTGTGTAACGGAATGGACGTTGGTCGCCTTGATAGTATTCACTTATGGCCATAATCAGCGCACGCGCCTTCAGCAACATCTCTTCATACTCTTCTTCAGGATTCGATAAGGACACAATAGCTCCGCCCGTCCCAATGGATATGGATCTGGCCTCGGCAACAATCGTTCGAATAACGATACTTAAGTCCACGGCGCCGGTGAGTGAAAGGTATCCCAGAGCTCCGGAATAAATACCTCGCGGGCTAGCTTCCAGTTCATCAATGATTTCCATTGTTCTCAACTTTGGCGCGCCCGTCATGGAACCGCCTGGAAATGCAGCTTTAATGCAATCAATGGCATCGTAGTCCGTAGATAACTTGGCCTGAACAGAACTGACTATATGATGCACGGTTGCGTAAGATTCAATTGCCATCAGAGACGGTGCATGAACCGACCCCACTTCTGCCACGCGGCTCAGATCGTTCCGAAGCAAATCCACTATCATCAAATTTTCCGACCGATTCTTTTCGCTGGAACGAAGACGATCTGACAATCTCCTATCTTTGAGCGGATCATGTGATCGCGAGATGGTTCCCTTGATCGGCCGAGCTTCGATGTCCCCGTTGGGATCGATGCGAAGAAACCGTTCCGGTGAGGAAGAGAGGACGGCGAAGTTCGAGAAGTTGAGGAATGCTGAGAACGGCGCCGGATTTCTTCTCCGCAGAGTCCGATAAAGCTGAAATGGATCCCCATTGAACCGACAGCGAATGCGGTTGCTGAGGCAAACCTGATAACTTTCACCGGTTCCGATTCTCTTTAGAGCGGTCTGGATCTTTTCCAAATAGTCGTGTCGCCCCTGCTCAAGTTCAAAAACCGGCAACACTCGATGCGAAGAAACCTCAGGCGGGCGGAGTTCGCCGACCGATTTCAGGAGCTTCACAGTCTCAGCTATCCATACGTCCTCGTCTCCATCGTCACTTGTTGCAACGACAAAGCAGTCGCCGGTTTCAAGGTCAAAAGCCAGAAATCTCGACACCCTCAGGAAGTAGGCGTCGGGCAAATTGGAGTGGTGACGTTGCTGGCCACCGCATTCTGCTTTCAACTCGTACCCAAAATATCCGATGAAGCCTCCGGAGAACGGAAAAGGCAAACCTGGGTTGATTACAGCACCGGCTGTCAGCTCACTTTTCAAAAACTCAAAGATGTTTTGGCTGATAGACACAGCCACGCCGTGACGCTCAATTTCCAGCGCCTGTGATCTTGAACGGTACCGAACAATGTAGTCAGAAGGGTGGGATGCATCAGCGATGAATGAAAATCTCGACATGCCGACGCTCTCAGAACTGCTGTCAAGCCAAACCGAGGGCGCGCGATTCGCATATAAGGCCTGGAATACCATTTCGGGCGTCGGCGCACTGTTCACCGTTTGAAATCTGACCTTTTGGCGATGAGCGGAAACCACTATCTTCGGTTTCGGCGACACCCGGCGCTCGATTCCTTCCGAAGCTATCCCAACAGCAAACGCCTGCCTCACATGAGACAGATCTCGAAAGTTTTTGAAAATTTGTATGCCGTGTTCGGTGGATATGGACTCAGGATGAAACTGAACGCCCCAAAGCGGTCTTCGTACGTGTCGTAGCGCCATTAAAATTCCGTCCTCGGTATGAGCCGTGGCCGCAAGGTCGGGGTTCGTCAATGTCGGAATATGAAGAGAGTGATATCGGATCGCAAAAAACGGCGAGGGCACTCCCTTAAAAAGTTCGCTTCCGTCATGAGTAATCCAACTGCCACGCCCATGCCAGGCTTCTGGCGCACGCTGGATGTCGCAGCCGAGGAGCACGGCTATTCCCTGGAATCCGAGGCAGATGCCTAGGATCGGACACTCCGAACGCAAAATAACGTCTGTGCACACGCCCATATCGCGCCCGTTTTTCGGAGTCCCGGGTCCGGGAGAGATGACCACGTTGTCAAAAGACAGCTTTAGAAGTTCTGTGTAGCTAAACTCGTCGTTCTTAACGATCCACGGTGCTTCCCCATTCACTTCGGAAAGGTAGTGCGCCACGTTGTGAGTGAACGAATCATAATTGTCGATCAGCAACGTCTTCATTGCGTTTCTCTAAGTATATCCAAGCAGGCGCCATCGTTCGGAACCCGCACGTAGTCGAAAAGACCGCAAGTTATGTGAATTTAAAGTCCAGTTCAATATAATGACTTTCCAGTCGTTCGGGGTGATCGGGAGTGAGTCGATGCCTCTTCGTGGAAGAACAAAGAGACCTGCGATGATCGAATTTCGAACAAGCGAAAATCTGGACGCAGGCGCGTAGCGTATTGCCAACAAGGCTTCCACGATGCAACGGGTGCTGAGATTGCCGAAACGGCCGGCGTAGCGAAGGGTGCGATATATCTCCATTACAGGTCGAAGCGGCAAATTTAGATTGAAGCGCTGAAATTTGGTTTGGCTTCTCTAACATAAGGAGTACTTCGACAACAACAGAGATTTTTTCAGAATTTATTACTCTGAACTCGGACAGATCCCTCTTAGTCATCCCTCAGCGCAGCCAAAGGATTTCTTCGAGCTCTATCTTGAGCAAGCAAAGCTCATCGAGAGCATTCTGGCTGATGGTGTCCGCCGGAAAACAATTCGATCGATCACTACGGAAATGACCGCTTTCGCCATTTCGGACGTTGTCCGCGGCGTCGTATCTCAGCGCATTCTTCGGTGGACCCACAATTCGCTGGAGGATGATTTCCAATTCGTTTGTGATTTGGTCTGGAAAGGAATTTCAATTCAATGACACACCGCGTGACGATACTCGCGGCCCTGCTTGCCTTGTCCTTCGTCGCGGCGGGCCATGCACAGGCCCCTGTAACTGTTGAGGATGAGCCGGGCGCCCCAACTCCGCGTGTTGCCGCCCCCAGCGTAGGCGAGCCAACGGCATTTCTGAGAAGTGTTTCGGGCGGTCCTTTGTCTAGCGAA
>CAZIPZ010000110.1:0-12982 GCA_964541075.1 uncultured Solibacteraceae bacterium
TCAAGTGAAGGCCAATTACGCAATCCAGGTTGAAGAACATGACTCGTCCGCCGATCTCTCTCGAGAACAGAAGCAGACAGCCGTGATTCCGCACGAACCGCTCCAATTGAATGTTGCGGATTGGGAAAAGAAGTTGAAGAGCTATTCGGAGCTCTTCAAGGCCTATCCGGAAATCTATGACGGCGACGTCGACCTGTCGTCGAGTTCGGATGAGCAGCACGTTGTCAATAGCGAAGGGACATCGGTTCGTCATGGCGGTGGGCGAATCCGCCTCAGCATTTACGCGCGCACGCGCGCCGAAGATGGCATGGACCTTTATCGTTTCGAATCTTTCGACGCCCACTCGCCGCAGGGCCTCCCATCGGATGGAGTCCTGCGCCAGACGATTGAGCGCATGGTGCAGGACCTGAAGGCCCTGCGCGCGGCGCCCGTAATTGAACCTTTTACGGGACCAGCGATACTTTCGGGTCGAGCGAGCGGCGTGTTCTTTCATGAAATCTTCGGTCACCGCATCGAAGGCCAACGGCAGAAGGATGAGAATGAAGGACAAACCTTCACAGGACGTATTAATCAGCCTGTGCTTCCGGACTTCATTTCTGTATATGACGATCCAACAGCCAAACGTGCGGGCGGCGTGGATTTGAACGGACACTATAATTTCGACGACGAAGGCGTTCGCGCCCGGCGAGTAACGGTCGTGGATAAAGGAATTCTGAAAAACTTTCTGCTTTCACGGGCGCCTGTGGCGGGATTTGAGAATTCGAACGGTCATGGACGGAAAGCTCCCGGCTTCAGGAGCGTCGGCCGCCAGGGCAACCTGATGATCGAGGCGACCAACACGGTCTCCGAGGCAAAGTTGCGCTCGATGCTTATCGAGGAAGCGAAGAGGCAAGGAAAACCTTTCGGACTTTTGTTCAAAGACATTTCCGGGGGTTTCACGCTAACAACGCGATCGAGCCCTCAAGCGTTCCAAGTCACGCCAATAATCGTTTACCGGATATACGTTGACGGGCGTCCGGACGAGCTCGTCCGCGGCGCCGATCTCATCGGAACGCCGCTCACTTCATTCAGCAAGATTGTGGCGGCTGGAGACAAGCCTGAAGTCTTCAACGGATTCTGCGGCGCTGAGTCCGGATATATTCCCGTAGCCGCGGTGGCGCCCAGCTTTCTTACGACACAGATTGAGGTTCAAAAGAAAGCCAAGTCCTCGGAACGGACTCCCATACTCCCACCGCCGCCGGTTTCAAGATGAAAACGACTCTGCCAATGAAGTCATGCTCCCTCTTGAGAATTGTCCTATTCGTCGTGTGCTGCCAGATATCGGTTTTGGCGCAGACCGGTCCCGAAGGAACCGACGTCGTGATGCGCGCCATGAATGACGAACTCCAGCGGTCCATGAAAGAGCTTCAGTTCAAAGACCTCGAAAAACCCTACTTCATTCAGTACGTCATAGTGGACCAACAGCGATATGAAGCATCGGCTACGTTCGGCTCCTTAACATTGACCGACTGGAATCGAGGACGCGTTGTTCAAGTGCAGGTGCGCGTGGGCGACTACGATTTCGACAATTCCGAATTCGTCAGCTCCAACTCCCGTCAGAATTCCTCAGCAGGCGTGCTCAATCCCGTCGTCATGGATGACGACTATGACACTCTCCGTCATTCCCTTTGGCTTGCAACGGATGCCGCCTACAAACAGGCTATTGAGCAAATCGCGCGGAAAAGAGCGTTTGTCGAAAATCGAACGCGCAACGAGGAGTTTCCCGATTTCTCTAAGGAAGAACCGATCACTCAAATTGCGAAGAAAGGTTCGCTGGCGGTCGATCAAAAGGCATGGGAAGAGCGGGTGCGGGATTGGTCTCGAATCTTCAGGGAATTTCCTGACGTTCATACATCGAGGGTTTCTTTACGAGGCACTCTGACTCACCGATACATCGTTAACAGCGAAGGAACACGAACGCTACAGCCGTCTCAAATCGTTTCGATTGAAATCAGCGCCAGCACGCAGGCCGAAGACGGCATGCGCATGAACTACTCCATTCCGTTAAACGTGAGGAGCTTTGACTTGCTTCCGTCCGGCGACGAGATTACGGGATTGATTCGAAGCGTGGCCGCCGATGTTTCAGCACTTCGAAAGGCGCCGGTTCTCTCGGAGGACTACTCGGGACCGGTCCTGCTTGCGGGCCAGGCATCGGCGGAAATGTTTGCTCGCATTCTCGCGCCGAACCTCTCGGGACAGCGACTTCCATTGTCCGAGCGCGACCCGCAAGGCGCCTCCGACCGAAGCGAGCTGACGGACAGGATGAACCGACTGGTGCTCCCGGAGTTTCTGTCGGTATTTGATGACCCGACGGAGCAAAGCATCGGTAATCATCAACTGATCGGTCATTACATCGTGGACGATCAGGGCGTTCCGGCAAAACGCGTTTCGCTGATTCAGCAGGGCGTGTTGAGAGAATTATTAATGTCGCGAAAGCCGACGAAGGATCTGACGCAATCCAATGGGCACGGCCGGTCGGCCGTGCCAGGCAGGGAAAGCGCCCAAATTGGAAATCTCTTCATTCAGGCAAGCGAAGGCAAGAGTTATGACGAGCTGAAACAGGAGCTGATCAACTTGTGCCGCCGCGAAAAGCTCGAGTACGGAGTCCTTATCAAAGCGCTCAGCCCGGATGGCCGCGGTCCGATCGGCTCGCCTGTTCTGGTGTACAAGGTCTTTGTCTCGGACGGTCGCGAGGAGCTTGTTCGCGGAGTCTCGGCAACCGGCATTACGGTGAAGTCCCTGCGCGAAATCGAAGCGGTGGGCAAGGATAACTTCGTCGCGAACAGAGTTTCAGGCGGTGCACCGACGAGCGTTGTCGCTCCCGCAGCTGTGCTCTTGAGTGAACTGGAACTCAAGAAGCCGACCGGTGCACAGCAGAAACCTGCCTTGCTGACTCATCCCTTCTTCACAAAGTAAGACATAGTGGTTCAATGCCAAGCATGTACAGATCTAGTAGTGTTGCTAATCCATGATGAACCGGTACTTAAGAAGAGAACTTCTGGACATGCATGAGGCGGACGAAGCTGCGGTTAAGGGATTCGCCGATGAGTCGAAGCTCTATCACGCGTACCCTGCCGAGATCGAAGCCATTCATCGAAAGAACGCGCTCCGCCTCAACAAGATCATTGATGATTTCGGGTGGCCCGGCAGAAGTCTGGTGGGTGAGGGCGGTATGCGAGCCGCCTGGCGAATAGCGCAGAATGCCATCGGAGAACCGCAATTCCAACGGCGTGCACTGGCCTGTCTGAAAGCTGCAGCCAAGGCCGATGAAGCCCCAGCATGGCAAGCGGCAATGCTCGAAGACCGCATTCGCAGGAGCGAAGGCCGGCCTCAAATCTACGGCACACAGTTTGAATGGGATGATGACGGCCAGATGAGTCCGTGTCCTGTCGAAGACCCCGACCACGTGGATGAACGCCGGCGGGCCGTGGGTATGATGCCCCTGGCTACGGATATTCGAGAGCGTAGAAACCGAGCCGCCATGTTCAATGAGGGTCCGCCCCCGGAACTTGCCCAACGTCGAAAAGAACTTGAGGAATGGGCGCGGAGAGCCGGCTGGCGCGACTAACCCGAACAGACGTCTCCTCAAAATCCGGTTCCTACTTCATCGGCCGTGTGGTATAAACCCTAAGACTGGTTCGTGCGACGAGGCATTGACCAGCGTGCTATGAGAGCCTTCAAGCCATTCGGCTTGAGGGTTTTTTATTTTAGCCGTACTTATATTGAACCGGACAAAGACGTCCAAGCCGTGTCGATGACACGCTTTGGACGTCTTTTGTTTTTTAACCTCAATTTTGGAACCCAGAGTGGCTACAAACTTGTCGGATATTTCATATCGAGAACGAAACCGTCACGGAAACCACCTGTCTCTGCTAGTGGACATTGGTTGCGCCTTATCCGAGGCCATTTCTCCACGCACTGCTTTCCAACGCGCCCTCGAAGTCCTTCAAGAGAAGCACGGTATTGTCCGGGGAGTCGTCACCTTAATCGATCCCAAGTCCAAAGACATACGGGTGGAAGTCTCAATCGGCCTCAGCGAAGCCGGTAAGAGCGCTCGGTACCGTCTTGGCGAAGGCATCACAGGCCGCGTGGTCGAGAGCGGGAAACCCATCATCGTTCCACAAGTCAGCCGAGAGCCTATGTTTTTAAACCGGGGCCAGAGAAAGAATCTGCACCGCCAGGACCTGACTTACATCTGCATGCCGATTGTCGTGAACGGGAATCCCGTGGGCGCGCTTGGAGTCGATCTTCGATTTGATCCCGCACGGGATTACGAAGCAGAGATGCTGTCGTTCAAAGTGGTCGCCGGAATGATGTCCCAGAGCATCAAGGCTGATCATCTGGTTGATGACGAACGGCGCAGGCTGATGGACGAAAACAGTCATCTCTTGGAAGAACTCAAAGAACGATATGACTTTTCGAACATCATCGGCACCACAACGACCATGCGGCAGGTCTACGAACAGATCGCCCAGGTTGCGCACACCAATACCACGGTGCTGATCCGCGGCGAATCAGGGACCGGCAAGGAATTGATCGCACACGCTATCCACTACAACTCGAAACGCGCTCAGGAACCGTTTATCAAAGTAAGCTGCGCTGCTCTTCCCGACTCCTTGATCGAATCCGAGTTGTTCGGTTACGAAAAGGGCGCGTTTACGGGAGCCCAAGCCCGCAAGAAGGGCCGTTTTGAGCTTGCGGAAGGCGGAACTCTGTTTTTGGACGAAATTGGCGACATCAATCCTTCCACGCAGGTGAAATTGCTGCGGGTCATTCAGGAGAAAGAATTCGACAGGCTGGGGGGAACGGAAACCATACGCTCAAATGTGCGTTTGATCGCCGCGACGAACAAAGACCTCGAGCAAAGCATCGCCGAGGGCAAGTTTCGCGAAGATCTTTACTACCGCTTGAACGTATTCACAATCTTTGTGCCGCCGTTGCGCGAGCGGAAGTCGGATCTGTTGCTGCTGGCTGACCATTTCCTGCAAAAGTATGCGCGTGAACACCAAAAAGATATCCGGCGAATCTCGACGCCGGCTATCGATATGCTTACGTCGTATCACTGGCCCGGCAATGTACGCGAATTGGAGAACGTTGTCGAACGCGCTGTGCTCGTTTGCGATGGCGCCGCCGTTCACGGCCACCATCTGCCGCCGACGCTGCAAACAGCGCAGGCTTCCGGCACGGTGAACCGCGTCTCGCTGGCCAATGCCTTGGGCGCGTATGAAAAAGACCTTCTTCTCGATGCATTGAAGACGACACGGGGAAATCGAGCGAAAGCTGCGCGGCTGCTCGACACAACGGAGCGGATTATCAATTACAAGGTGCGCAGACACGGCATCGATTGCGAGAGATTCAGAGATTAGCCATGAATCCAACATTTGTGTCTGGTGAATCCGGCCTCAACAACATCTTTGTAGGATTTCGAACGAATGAAACGGCGTAAAGGATTGGCTTCTCGCAATACTTCAGGACCTGACAATAGCAATGGTTTGTTTACGTTTCATTGTGACGACGTGAACGAGCTTCCTTCCCGCAACGATTGGAGAGTCTTTTGCAAGAAGTTGTCGGATCCCAATGCTCGTGGCAACCACCCCTATCCCGCGCCGCGAGTGCGTGCCAGGCCCGTTCAGGCAACTTTTTAGAAAGGACCACGAGGTCGAGACAACGTTATGTCTACCAATGAAGATCGTCCGTTTGAATCGACTGACTCCCAGGTCGCGCTATTACATCGCATCAGCGGAATCGTCAGCTCCAGGTTGACGCTGGACAAGATGCTGGATGAACTCGTTGGACTGGTCGTTTCAGTCACCAGTTGCGATGCCTGTCTTGTCTATTTGCTGGAAGAGTCCGCAGCCGAGATCGTGCTTTGCGCCTCGCAGCTTCCTCACGCACCGGAAATCGGAAACATTCGGATGAAAATCGGCGAGGGTGTGACGGGATGGGTTGCGCAGCACAGATCCATTGTTGCTCTAGGTTCGCGCGCCTTTTCAGATCCTCGTTTCAAGTCATTCAGGTCTCTTCCCGAGGACTCATACGAAGCTTTTCTCTCTGTACCGCTCGTCACCAGCGGTGAGGTCATCGGCGTGATCAACGTTCACCATAAAAAGCCGCGGCAGCATACCGCAGAAGAAGTATCGCTTCTGAGCTATGTTGCGGAGCAGATGGGGGGCGCCATCATCAAGGCCCGGTTGTACGAACAATCGCAGGCTGCCGCGAAAAAATTCGAAACTCTGGCCGCGGTGGGCGAAACAATCTCGAGCGAAAGCTATCTGGACCGCATACTGCAGGCGATTTCCGAAATGGTGGCGAAAACGTTTGATTCGCCGCTGTGCTCGATCATGATCTTAGACGAGGACAAGCAGGAGCTCTCCATCCAGGCGGTTCGCTGCTCGTCTCCGGAGTACCTGAATCGCTTGCCGATTCGTATTGAAGAGTCGCTGATCGGTCGCGTTGTGCGCGAGCGCCAATTACTGGCTGTAGAGGACGTCGCTTCGGAAAAACTCTATCGGTATCCGGAACTCGCACGCAAAGCGGGTCTCAGCTCCTTGCTCTCGGTTCCATTGATGACAGGCCGCGGTGTGATCGGCACCTTAAATATCTATCTGTCCGAACGCCGAACGTTCACCGAAGATGAAATCGGCTTCGCCAAAGCTGTCGCCGGTCAGGCGGCGTTGGCTCTGGAAAACGCTCGATTGATGTCGGAGACGCTCGAAATGAAACGGCTGCTGGAAGCCAGAAAGGTCATTGAACGCGCGAAAGGCATTCTCCAACACCGTGACGGCATGACCGAAGAAGAAGCCTATCTGCATCTGCGCAACGAAAGCCGCAGGCTGCGCAAACCGATGCGCGAACTCGCTGAAGCCGTGATTCTCGCTGAAGAATTGCATCGCAAAAGCACGCGGAAGGAAATGTCACCCGCAACATAGGTAGGGTAGCGATGCGATTGAATGGTTTGTCTCCAAAGGGTCCATACTTTCGTGTGACGTCTTCGGCCGGCGCCGCCCTATTCGTCAAACCAGTCCCATATTGGTCGTGCCGAAGGGCAAACACGCCCGGCGTAACAGCAAAACGACTTCGCGCCCTCGCACTCTAATTTCGCGCTATGGGTTTCTCGCTTAGCGGCATGGCATTCCTATTCGGCGCGGAGGTTTTTCGTTAGAACACACCTCTCTTCCTTTAAGTCCCGCCCCTTGGGGGTGCCTCACCAAAAATTGACGGTTTTAACGAAAGTGTCGTGCGGCAAAGCGTAATGTGGGTTGCGCGTAATCAAAACGCGACGGCGCGAAACGAGGGTGCGACTGGTTTTTGTCGGATCCGAGTGGCGCGAAGCGTGAATGCCGCGGCGCTAACGTAAACGATGCGGACTCTGCAAGCTCACCAAGCTAAGCTGAAGTGAAAACGTCAAAACCTGCCGTTGTGCACAGCCGCTTTCGGCTGTTGGCACAAAAGGAAACCGTAATAAGAGACCGGCGATTGTTCTGTCAGAAAGCAGCACCATTCAAAACAGACATAAGTCCCGCAAGGCTTTTGCCTGTCCATTCTTAGCAATTATTTCTCTTCTATGCCTCCAGGGGACGGACTCTCGCCCGTCCCTCTGGCTGAGGCAAATTAGAACGTGACGCCGTAATAGGCGAAGAAGTACCGGTTCTTGGTAGCGTTTGAATTCTCCCAGCTGTCATTCCCGACACTGTAACCAACATTCAGCAGGCCGCTGCCTGGCAGAACAATCGAGATTCCGGGGGTGAAATATCCGATGCTGTTCTTTCCACTGAACCAATCCGCAACAATGCTGGCCTTTGGATGAATGGGCTGTTCATACCCGAGAATGACGCCAGCTCTGGTGCCAAGGAAACCGGCTTTTTCCTGCTGGGCAATAGCTCCGAAGGGACCGATGTGGAAGCGCGGTCCATAATTGCCGCTCTTAACTTTCTTGCTGAATTCGGTGTAAACAAGCCCCCAGCTCTCCTGAGCCTCGCGATTGTTGAGAGGGGTGTTAAAGAGCGCGCCGGCCGCGACAGCAACTCCACCATCGTCGTTGTTATAGAACTTCACCTTTGCATTCGGCTGGATATATCCGCTATTCACGCCGCCCGAGCGATAGACCGGGAAGTTCACGCCCACTTCAACAGTGTTCGATGCGCCAACAATCAAACGTGGATTGAATATCTTGTATTCTCCCGTGTCCGGCGCGGGCGCCTGCGCCAGGAAATCGAACTCGGCATACACCTTTCCCTTCGAAACAGTGTCCGTCGTTGGAATATTGAATATTGTTGATTGCGCGCTTGCGGTCTCCGCAGAGAACGCAATCGTCAGAGCAATCAATAACGCTGCGATAACTTTATAGGTTTTCACTGTCATTCCCGCCTTTCCTTAGTTTGAGTGCAAAAAAAAACGCCCAGAAGCACCAACAAAGGTGAACAACTGGACGTCGTCGTCTTCAGAATTTTTTAGCCGCACAACTTTGTGCAGCGACAACTTTGTAACCTACGGCGCTTTTTCTGTCAATACATTTGTCGGAACGGTGGCAAATGATCTGTACCGGTCTGAAGGCTGCTCGCATTGACGTTTGTAGGCCGTCCATCACTAAAGAGGAGGTTGGTATGCTCTCTCGCATTATTAACACGCCGAATGATTACACCCTTCTGATTCTGCGACTTGCGCTAGGCATTACATTCTTCGCGCACGGCGTTCAGAAGGTGTTTGGGTGGTATGGAGGGCGCGGCTACTCCGAAACAATGCAGATGTTCACACAAATGGGCGTTCCCGGTTTGCTAGCCTTCCTGGCTATCGCCGCCGAATTCTTGGGCGGGCTCGGATTGATTGTAGGTTTTCTTGGTCGAGTGGCCGCCTTCGGCATCATGATGAATATGACTGTAGCCATTCTAATGGTCCACCTACCCTTCGGATTCTTCATGAACTGGACGGGAAACAAACCCGGAGAAGGATTCGAATACCACATATTGGCGCTGGCCATCGGTTCTGCGGTGTTGATCCGAGGCTCCGGAACCGCATCGATCGACCGGATGCTAAGCACAGGTGAAACGCAGCCAGACGTGCTGGAAATGAGGCGGGCCGCTTAATCGAGGTCGAACAGAAAAACCGACGGATGCTTCATGGTGGTTACGATGTGTAATCCGCATTGATCCGGACGTACTCGGCCGACAGATCGCACGTCCAGACTCGCGCAGATCCGCTCCCGGAGTGCAGCACCACGCGGATCGGGATCTCAGAGGCAAAGAGTTTTTCGCGCGCCGTTTCCAGCGTTTCACTTGAAATAGGCACGCCCCCGATGAAGATGTCGACTCGATCTGAATCCAGGCGTACGCCCGAGTTTCCGATGGCTGCTACAATCCGTCCCCAGTTCGGGTCTGCACCGTGCACTGCAGTCTTAAAGAGTGGAGAACGTGCGATGGAGCGGCCGATCGTTCGTGCGGCTTCTTCGCTGGGTGCGCCCTCAACAGTGAGTTCCACGAGTTTCGTTGCTCCTTCTCCATCGCGAACGATCGCCTTTGCAAGCTGCTCGCAAACCTCGGTTAGTTTTTTGCGGAAATCATTCCCGTCCACTCGAACGCCGGACGATCCATTAGCGAGGACAATCACCATGTCATTCGTCGAAGTATCGCCATCAACTGAAATCGAGTTAAAAGTCCGCTGTACGGAATGGTTCAGGGACGCCTGAAGACTGTCTTTCGATATGACCGCGTCCGTCATTACAAACGACAGCATTGTGGCCATATCCGGATGAATCATTCCTGCGCCTTTCGCGACTCCGGTAATGCGAGCGCCGTCAACTTCCGTCGATGCAATTTTCGGCGCTGTATCCGTGGTCATGATCGCATGGGCGAGATCGTCGATGTTCGTCGGGAGGAGACCGGAAACGAGGTTTGGGACAGACCCACAAATGTTTGCCACAGGCAGTGGACGTCCGATGACGCCAGTCGACGCAACAAGAACTTCCTGCGGAGAGCACCCGAGTTCATTGGCAACTTTCTCGACGCAGGCCGTCGCCCCGGCAATCCCGCTTTCTCCCGTCGCAGCGTTTGCGTTCCCTGAATTCACCAACAAAGCCCGTACACGATTCCCCGACGCGCGCAAATTCCTTTGGCATACGATCAAAGGCGCTGCAATAAAAGCGTTTTGAGTGAAGACGGCCGCAGCAGCAGCTGGAGTTTCCGAATAGATCAGCGCCAGATCAAGCGCTCCACCCTTCTTGATGCCCGCCGCGACCGCCGACATTTTAAACCCGCCCACGTTCATATAGGCGCCTAGTATAAATGATTTCGAGCATTTGAAAATTCGCCGTCTGAACGATGGGAGGTCCAGTACGCTTCAGGTCTAAACGGCTTTCTGATATCGTTCCCCCATGAAGAGCGCCCGCCTCCTGCTTCTCTATCTGGCCATTGCTTCAACAATCGGAATAGGCCTTTGCGCCCAGCGAACTCTCGTTTCGGCGCGAAGTGATGGGTCGGCGCCGGCTTCTCTTACGGCGAAACCGTTGAAGGAATGGCTCACCTATCTCTCGTCGGATGCGCTGGAAGGGCGCGGCACCTTCTCGGAAGGACTGGGGCTTGCCGCAGCCTACATATCGGAACGCCTGAGAGAAGCCGGGGTGAGGCCCGGCGGTGACGAAGGAACCTATTTCCAGCGAGTCAGCGTTCTCGGGGTGGATAGCGACAACAACTCTTCTCTGACTGTCGAGGTGAATGGAACATCACGCACATTCAAGAATGGTGAGGGCGTTACTTTTCCCAAGAATGTGGGCGGAAAGCGAACGTTGACGCTTAACGATGTGGAATTTATCGGCTATGGATTGAATCTCGGCCCCAATCAAAACGATTTCAAGGATCGTGACGTGAAGGGCAAGGCTGTAGTTTGGCTTGGACCGCGAGGACCGCGGGCCGTAGATCGTTTGGATGCGGCCCGGGTCCTGCAGAACCGTACATCCGTCGCCGTGGAAGAGCTCGGCGCCGCGGCGGTGATCGGACCGATCGAGGACCTTTATGAGGACCGCAACTCCAACAATCCGGACTTTACCACCACGCAGCGGCTCGATCTGCCCCAAACACCCGCAATTACTGCTAACGAAGAATTTCTGACGTTCTTGTTCAGCGCAGCGGACACGAAATATGCCGCTCTAAAGGCGAAAAGCGATCAAAGAGAAGCCCTTCCCACCTTCACGCTGAAAGGCGTGAAGCTCACCTTTCGTTTGGACGCGGATTATGACGTAGTCAACACGCGATATACACGCAATGTCGTGGGCTTCGTTGAAGGTTCAGATCCTGCGCTATCGAAGACCTTTGTCGCATTTGGCGCCCACTACGACCATTTGGGATACCAGCAGGGTTCGCTTGCCCGTGGAGTGACGGACCGGATCTGGAATGGCGCGGACGATGACGGTTCAGGAACCGCCACGCTCATTGGCTTGGCGCATGCCTTTGCCGGCGGCGAAAAGCCCAGACGATCTCTCCTTTTTGTATGGCACGCCGGAGAAGAACTGGGCCTTTATGGATCCAGGTACTTCGCGGATTATCCAACGGTTGCGATCGAAGAGATCGTGGCGCAGCTCAATATAGACATGATCGGCCGTAACCGCGACAACAAGGATAACCAAAACAATACGGTCTCTGTTGTGGGCTCCGACCGGATCAGCACCGAGTTGCATAACCTGATGATCGATGCGAATTCAGGCCTTCCCATGCCCATGTCGCTCGACTACGGCATGAACGACCCGATGGATCCCGAACGCATTTATTACCGAAGCGATCACTACAGCTATGCCGCAAAAGGGATCCCGGTCATCTTTTTCTTTACGGGACTCCATTCGGACTATCATCGCGTGAGCGACTCCGTGGAAAAAATTAACTTCGAAAAGATGGCGCGCATTGGCCAACTCGTATTTGAACTCGGCCGACGCCTGGCTAACTTGGATCACGCGCCGGCTCGGGATTTCAAGGGACCGCGCGTTGGTAAGACCCGAGCAGGTAAAATCGAATTTTAAAAACGGGAAGACAGGAAGACTTTCCTTTCCCGTTCATACCGCTTTGAACCATAGCGGCTCAGGATCGTCCGGTTCGCCGTTGTAGTTCAGCACGATCTCATGTCCAGGCTGAATATCGCGCAGCGCCACGACTTCGATCGTCAAGTCGTCGATCGACCACAAGTACATCGCGTTGGGACTGTATGAATGGTTGTATACAGAAACGTGACCTAGCGCGACTGCCGCCTGCTCGCCTTTGTCACCCCATTCATAGGCGTAGTCTGCAAGGATCGTCTTCTCCAGCTGCGGCCATTCCTCCTGTGAAATGACCACCACTGGCGCTCTTTCAATAACCTCGCCCTTCGTGATGCTCCTCTTCGCAAAAACGCCACGGCCTTTTCCTGCGGTTGTGTGCACGTATATCTTCGAACTGTTCGGATCGTCTAAAGGTTCGACCACGTATCGATTGATCAGGCCGACGCAATGGGCTGATCCGCATCGACACTCGAAGGTCCATCGTGGATCCCAAAAGTATCCACCTTCCTCTCCAGCCATGTGATCCGCCATATTGATGGTTGTGTAACTGATGGTGAGTTCTTCACCTTTTTGCACCGGAATCTGTGTAACAACCTTGAGATCATCGGAAATGTAACAGTTGGGCTCACACGAATGATTCAGCACCCTGGCGTTCGTCTTCGGAACCAGCCACTCATCATTCTTAATTAGCAAGGCGTAGCCGATCTCCTGTTCCGGAACGTCCTCATACTTGCTGACCGGGCCCTCATATCTTTCGACAATCTCGCCAACGTCGAGATCAGTAGTCGCGAACAAACCCAGCCCGTTTTTTGTCGGCTTAACCTCACTGGGATACATAGACGGCAACGGCTCCATTTATCTTTCCTAACTCTTTTTGCGGTTCCGAGTCCATGGTCCACTTATGATTTCTAAAAACGCGGGACAATG
>CAZIPZ010000111.1:0-12818 GCA_964541075.1 uncultured Solibacteraceae bacterium
TGGTCAATCAATGGTAGTCGGCAAACGCACGAGGACCATTCGCTGTGGGGCTTTAAGCCGACTGAATGGTCCGAATTTGGGACGGATTGAAATGAAGAAATGCGGGCTGGGAAGCTCACACCATGAAATGTCCGACGCCTCAGTGATAGAAGGAGTCACTCCTGTTCGGGAGCTTCACCGTCACCAGCGTCATCTAACATCCATTCCGGAGGAGGCTGTGGACCAGGCCGTATTCCCGCGACATCAGGATCTTCGTCCTTGGAACGCGGTGGCGCGTTGGCTTTTCGCTCGCGAGCCTCAGCTCGACGCTGTTCCTTTTCCTTATTTCGATCCAGCCTGGCTTTCTCGCGCGCTCGCTTATTCGCTGTAGGCCGTGATTGTTTTGCCATTTGAGCTCCTTGATCAGAGTCTGGAGGTCATCCATCTACAGGTCGATTGTGTCCGAACATTCGCCTTTCATCAAATCTGATAGTTGAGCGGCTTCTCCGATGAATCGGCAATGAACACACGCATCTGGCGTGGTTTGACGAAAACATGTTCGCCCATCTTGAGATTCAGCTCGCGTTGGCGATCTTTGGCGAGTTCCGCTTCAAGCATCTGAGAATTGTCGGTTCGTTTGAGTTGTAATTTTACGTTCGGACCGACCGCCTGAATGTAGACGATCATCGCTTCGATCGCTTCGCCGCCGTTTCGCTCGCGAAAAATTTCCATCTCATGAGGCCGCGCGAATGCAACGGCAGGCGAATCCGGCGCGTTGTGATGTTCAGGCGCGTCCACTTCGAGATGCCCTATCTGAGCCTTGCCTGATTCCACACGGCCGTGAAATAGATTCACATTTCCAAGAAATCGATACACGAAGGCGTTAGCAGGATGCTCGTAGACGTTTTCAGGAGTTCCGATCTGTTCGATACGCCCTTGATCCATTATCGCGACCCGGTCGGATACTTCCATCGCTTCTTCTTGATCGTGTGTCACAAAGACGCACGCGACATGAATTTCGTCATGCAACCGTCGAAGCCACATCCGAAGTTCCTTCCGAACACGAGCATCCAGGGCGCCAAAGGGTTCATCCAAAAGCAAGACCTTCGGCTCGACAGCGAGAGCTCGCGCCAGCGCAATGCGCTGACGCTGCCCCCCTGACAACTGCGCAGGATAGCGGTCCGCTAAAGGATCCAGTTGAACGAGCTTCAGCAGAGCCATGACCTTTTCTCGAATCTCCGGCTTAGTTGGGCGGCTTCGCCGCGGCCGCACTTTGAGACCGAAAGCGACGTTTTCGAATACCGTCATGTGGCGGAACAGCGCGTAGTGCTGGAAGACGAAACCTACAGATCGCTCTCGGGCCGACCTCGAACTGGCGTCCTCACCATTTAAGAGGATAGCGCCCGAATCGGGAAAATCCAGGCCGGCGATAATTCGAAGCAAAGTGGTCTTGCCAGATCCCGAAGGCCCTAATAACGCCACGAGTTCGCCGTCCTTCACGCTTAAATCAACGTTCTTGAGCGCTTCGAAATTACCGAATCTTTTGGAGATATTTCGAACTTCTATTCCCATCCGGGCCATTCCAAACTGAACCTACAAACCAAACCCGGTATTGTCATCCTTCTGAGGTCTTCCATTCCACGATTTTTTTCACGATCAATGTAACGAGCGCGAGCAATGTCAGAAGAGAGGCCACAGCGAAGGCCCCAACGTAGTTATACTCGTTATAAAGAATTTCCACATGCAACGGAATGGTGTTGGTCTCTCCCCGGATGTGTCCGGATACAACGGATACGGCGCCGAACTCGCCCATCGCCCGCGCCGTACATAGAATAACGCCGTACAGAAGACCCCATTTAATGTTGGGTAAGGTCACTCGAAAGAACGTCTGCCAGCCGCCCGCCCCGAGCACCATCGCCGCTTCTTCTTCTTCCCTACCCTGGGCTTGCATGAGTGGAATAACTTCATGCGCTACAAAAGGAACAGTCACAAACATGGTAGCGAGAACGATTCCCGGCAGCGCAAAAATGATCTGCACATCTCGATCGGCGAGCCATGGTCCCATCCATCCCTGCAGACCAAACAGCAGGACGAAGATGAGACCGGATATCACCGGGGAGACGGCAAAAGGCAAATCGATCAGGGTCAGAAGCAAGTTTCTGCCGCGGAAATCAAACTTTGCAATCGACCATGCCGCCGCGAGGCCGAATAGCGTGTTTAGAGGAACGGCAATTGCCGCCGTCATCAACGTTAGGTAGACAGCCGATCGCGCATCCGGTTCCTTAATCGCTTCCCAGTACAGGTTCCACCCCTGCGCAAATGCCTCTGCAAATACGGCCACCAGCGGCGTCACCAAGAACACCGCAAGAAACAGCAGGGCAATCAGCACAAGAAGCCAGCGCACGCCCGCCCCGACTGCCGGACTTAATGGACGCTTCTTCACATCAAAGCTCCTGATAACGCCGGCTTCTCGCCTGGAGCAGGTTGATGCACAACAACATAGAGAAAGACAACACCAGCATGACGACCGCGATGGCCGTGGCTCCTGCGTAGTCGTATTGCTCCAGTTTGGTGATGATCAGCAGGGATGTGATTTCAGTCCGCATCGGCATGTTTCCGGAAATAAAAACCACCGATCCGTATTCCCCCAGTGCGCGCGCAAACGCCAATGCAAAACCGGTCAGCAACGCAGGCAGCACTGTTGGCATGATGACCATTGAAAAGGTTTGCCACCGGCTCGCGCCGAGACTTCGGGCGGCGTCCTCAATCTCCGCGTCCAGATCTTCGAGGACAGGCTGGACACTGCGGACAACGAACGGTAGCCCGACAAATGTTAAGGCGACCAAAACCCCGAGCGGCGTGAAAGCCACCTTGACGCCCAACTGCTCAAGATATCGTCCGATCCAACCGTTCTCGGAATAGATTGCGGTCAAAGCAATACCTGCGACTGCCGTAGGCAGCGCAAACGGCAAGTCCACAAGAGCATCGATCACCCGTTTTCCAAAAAAGTCGTACCGCGCGAGAACCCATGCCACCAAAAGGCCGAACACGGCATTGATCAGAGCGCCCAGAAACGACGCGCCAAGCGTCAGCCTATATGCAGCGATCAAGCGCGGCGCTGTGATCGTCTCCCAGAATGTAGTCCAGCCGCCCGTTGCCGCACGCAAAAATACGGCGCTCAAGGGGATGAGTACGAGGAGACTCAAGTATCCAAGGGTTAATCCCGTAGATATGCGAAAGCCCGGAAGAATGTTTCGCCTATTCGCTTTCATGTATGGATTTCAAGTCCGGGCCGAAGCCCGGACTTGGTAGGGAATCAGCTGCCCGGTTGATAGATCTGATCGAAAACGCCGCCGTCGTCAAAATGCTTCTTCTGAGCCTTCTGCCAGCCGCCAAATACTTCGTCGATCGTAAACAGCATGATGACCGGGAATTGCTTGGAGTACTTGTCAGCAACGGACTTCAGAGATGGGCGGTAATAGTTCTTTGCTCCGATTTCCTGTCCCTGCTCTGTGTACAAAAATTCGAGGTAGGCCTTTGCGAGCGCAGCCGTACCATGTTTGGCGGCCACTTTGTCCACGACGGCGACGGGAGGTTCGGCGAGAATGCTCATTGAAGGCACGACAATTTCGAACTTCTGTTTCCCCAATTCATTGACTGCCAGGAAGGCTTCGTTCTCCCAACCAACCAGAACGTCTCCTATTCCCCGCTGAACAAAGGTTGTGGTCGATCCGCGCGCGCCCGAGTCCAGGACCGGCACATTCTTGTACACCTGTCTGACGAATTCCTTGGCTTTGTTTTCATCGTTTCCGTTCTTTCGAAGCGCGAATCCCCAAGCAGCCAGGTAATTCCAGCGAGCGCCGCCTGAGGTTTTCGGGTTCGGCATAATGACGGAAATGCCGGAACGCGTCAGGTCGTTCCAATCTTTGATCTGTTTAGGATTTCCCTTCCGCACGAGAAAAACAATTGTCGACCTGAATGGCGTGCTGTTGTTCGGCAGTCGTGACTGCCAGTTCTTTGGTAGGAGGCCGGCGCGTTCCGCAATTGCATCAATATCGTATGCGAGCGCCAAGGTGACCAGGTCGGCCTGCAGACCATCGATCACCGAACGAGCTTGCTTTCCTGAACCGCCATGGGAGGACCTGACATTCACAGCTGCGCCAGTCTTCGCCTTCCAACTGGCGCTGAATGCCGCAGTAATGTCTTCGTAGAGTTCGCGAGTTGGATCGTACGAAACATTCAGCAGTTGCGTTTGGGCCGAGACGGAACCTGCAAGAACCAACGCCAGAGCAATTATCAGTGCGATTTTCTTGAACTTTGTCATATGTCACCCAATTGTTAAAAAGCCAATTGACTACGGAAAAGGACGACGTTCTCAGGCGGCCGGTTGCTGTAGCCGTTGAAAACAGTTCGCTCAAATGTGGCGTACGTCTTGATAAAACCAGTGGGAAACCAGTTTGCGCCGACTGTGAACGACCGCGCCTGTCGGCTTGCATTGACCCCAGCCAATCCCAGATCGAAGACTTTTCGGTCAACGGTCAGAACGGTGTAGCGTCCGACGAGTTGTATTCCTCCCCAGCGTCCATTAACCGGATCGAAGTTGTTCCTCGGCCGAATACCTCTGTCGGAGGCCGGTTCCCCCGTCAACACGTAGGAAGCCGTGGCCTCCCATGCCTGATTGTTAACATCTGCATTAACGCCTGTGCGACTTACGGTCTGACGCGACCGCATGTACTCTGCAAATCCTCCGAACGATTTGTAGTAGTAAAACAGCGCCGGCGAGACGCGATGCCGATCGCCATTCGCCGTCGTTGTAGGAGCGTAATTAAAGTAGGTTTGCCCGACTGAAGTCCTGAACGATGGCAGTGAGCCATTTTGGGTTCCGCTCGACCCACCGGCTTGAAATCCGAATCCACTCAGAACGCCTGCAGGAGTCTTTGCCGAACGGAAAGGCTGCAAGACAACGCGGCCAGCCAGATCTTTGTTGTTATTGGTGTCGATTTCCGTGGTTAAGCTCGATCCGTCGGGTATGCCATTGAACACTCCTCCGGCATAAAAAATTTTTCCACCAACAACATCGCCCTGGACCTGAAAGCCGATATCCCTGTTTGGCACCAGACTCGAGGCTAGCGCACGTTCGGGAAAAAACAGAAACGCATCACCCATCAGGAGTTCATAGCCAACAGGGGTTTTGTCCTTGCCGGCTCGCACTCGGAACTTCGGTGAGAAACGGATATCAAAGTACGCATCCTGAACGACGCTCGCGCCATTCCCGAAATCGGGCATAACTTTGAAATCGAAGTACCTGCCCACGCGTCCCGTGAATGTGGGACGGAGCTTTCGGATGGTGAATGTGTTTGTAATCGGCTTCGGACTATCGAGCGAAAATCGTCCATCCGCCTGGGCGACCATGCCGAAACTCAAACGGTAGTCGCCATTACTGGACTGAAGAATGAACCCGTCGGCGCCGGCAACAACGACTGGCGAGGAAGACGCTCTTGCCGCAAAATCTTCCTGCGCGAGTTCACGCTTCCGCTCGACGACCCGGATCTTTTGATCGAGACTCTCGATTTGAGCGGCAATATCCAGGCCGGATTCCGCCGCAGCCGCAGTCGTTGAGGTCGGCAGATTCAGACGAGCTTCAACGGCATTCATCCGCTTCTCCAGGCCGGTGAGTTTCTCGATGACAAAGTCCAGTTTGGCTTCGAGTGATTTGCCCGCGTTCAGGTCCTGCGCCAGTACAGTCCGCCCCTTCGCCATCCAAGCCAATAGGAGAAGCAATAAAAGAGCGCGATTGATCTTTGTGACATTCATTGTGTGAATTTCCAGAAAGTTCGGAAGCTCTTCGGTCGTCCGGTAAAGCTCCGAGGGATCCGTGTTTCGACCTCCGGCGTATCCGGCCGGTCCCCTTCAATCTTGAGGATCATTTCTGTAGCTGTCGATATCGGCATGGAGACGGATCTTTTCATGACGCTCAAAGCGAACAACCTGCGAATCGTGAATCACTATCTCCAGAGAACCGTATCGGATTCCGTCCATCGCCTTGAGAATCTTTGCCGCCAGTTCCGACCTAGATCCCGAGTTCTCTGTCATTCCCGACTTCCCCACGGCAGAGTTCTTGTTCATTTCTTGATCCTCTCGACCGTTTTAGTAGACTAATCTCGCAAAACAATTCAAATATGGTACATCGCGGTTTGAACCCGGGGGCTGAGTTTCGGCATCCGACCCAGAACGTCCGTCAAGGTTGTCCCATCCAAAATTCTGGCTGTAGCATCTCGTACGTCTTTGATTACATCGCGGATGCCGCAAGTGGAAGGCTCGGGACAATCATCGCATGGGCGATATGCTGTCTTGCTTGCGCAAGGCAAAAGGGCTATTGGACCATCAACCGCACGAATCAATTCGCCAATAGTGATAAGGTCCGGAGGCTTTCCAAGATAATAGCCGCCTCCCTTTCCCTTTTTGCTCAGTAAAATTCCACGCCGCTTCAGATCCAAAAGGATCGCTTCTAGGAATTTCTTTGGAATCTTTTGCGTCGTCGCCAGTTCCGAGATTAAGACTGGCCCCTTGCCGTACTGGCGAGCTAATACAAGGGCTGCACGCAATCCGTACTTGGCTTTCATTGAGAGCATTCGCTAATTCCCTATCAAAAAAGTAGATTTTTATCCTGCAACAAGGCATTGGTCAAGCTCTTTCTATGACTCATCGTGCTTTAACGGAGATGGTTTGCTGAAGATTCAGGCAGGATATTGGATTGCCATATGAAAGGTACTTTGTCGAGCGCAGAGCGAACAACCAAAGTTAGCCCAGTGCGGGATGGCTTAGCCGTTGGGGGCTAAAAAATGCTTATAGGCCTGATTCGATTGCTCGATTTGATACCGATATTCTAGAGCTGCGAGAAATCCCTCGAAATCCGGATACTCCGCATCGGATACTTCGAAACCGGCAAGCACGCGGCCAAAATCCGCCCCATGATTGCGGTAGTGGAAGAGGCTGATGTTCCAACGTCCGCCAAGCGTATCAAGAAACTGCATGAGTGCTCCAGGACGCTCGGGGAACTCGAACCTGCAGATGCGCTCGTGCGCCACGCCACTGGCGCGGCCGCCGACCATGTAACGCACGTGCAACTTGGCCATCTCGTTTTCGGTGAGATCGACCGTCTCATAGCCGCGGCTGATCAATTGATTCTGAACTTGCCTGGCGTCGTCGCGATTTCGAACACCTAACCCGACAAAGATTTCAGCTCGATCGCGGCCGCTAAAGCGGTAATTGAATTCGGTGACGATGCGCGGGCCGACCGCTCCGCAAAATTGTCGGAAAGCACCAGGTCGCTCCGGTATCGTCACGGCGAAAATTGCTTCACGATATTCACCAAGCTCAGCGCGCTCGGAAACGAAACGCAAGCGATCAAAGTTCATGTTCGCGCCGCTCAAAATTGCGACGAACTGACGGTTTGGTCTGCTATCGCGCTGAACATAAGCCTTGAGTCCGGCGACAGCGAGAGCGCCGGCTGGCTCGACGATCGTGCGTGTATCGTCGAAAACGTCCTTTATCGCGGCACAGATTTCGTCATTGCTCACGAGCAAAATCTCGTCGACGGTGGCCTGAACGATTGGAAACGTTCGTTTTCCAACTTGGCGTACAGCGACACCGTCGGCAAACAAACCGACACTGTCCACTTCAACAGGACGGCCTGCAATCAACGCCTGATTCATGGCATCGGAATCCACCGGCTCAACACCGATGATGCGGACCTCAGGCATAAGGGCTTTGACGTACGCGCCAACTCCTGCGATCAAGCCGCCCCCTCCAACAGGAACGAAAATTGCTGACAGGTTGTCCGGTCTCTGCCGCAGAATTTCGTCTCCAATCGTGCCTTGTCCCGCAATCACCATCGGATCGTCGAACGGATGAATAAACGTCATCCCGTTCTCTGCGGCAAGCCGATCACAATGGAGTTGAGCCTCGGAATAGTGATCGCCGGCAAGAACCACTTCGGCTCCAAGCTCGCGAACCGCTGCGACCTTGATTTCGGGCGTCGTGTTCGGCATGACGATTGTCGCCCGCAGACCCAGTCGCTTCGCCGAAAGCGCTACGCCCTGGGCATGATTACCAGCGCTTGCCGCTATCACGCCACGTTCCCTTTCTCCAGCAGACAAATGAGCCATCCGGTTGTAGGCGCCGCGAATTTTGAAACTGAAAACCTGCTGTTGGTCTTCCCTCTTGAGCCACACGGCGCTATTCAGTCGCGCAGACAAACGCGGGGCGCGATCGAGCGACGTTTCCTTGGCGATCTCGTAAACACGACTCGTCAATATCGCACGAAGTAACTCATCAATATTTCCGGGCATTGCTCTCATAAACTGACTACCGCTGACTGGAACCTCAACTACGCGTCGATTGTAGCCCATTTTCGATTCCAGCCGTCCACGACCAGCCGGCCCCACGAATATGGACGCGATTGAGGAGTAGCTAGCGGCGTGCTGAAACGCTGTTTCCTAGTGGTCACATCGAGTTGCTGAGGTTATACTTCCGCCACTTCGTTTCAGGCGGTCAGATGAGAAAAATGATTAAAGCGATTCTCGTGATCTGTCTTTCTTCGGGAATTGGCCTTTCGCAAACCCTATCCGTTGAGACTCCTGTTATTGCCAGTGGTCCGATTACGAACTATGAGGCCGTTAGACGTACTCGCGTATACCACATCCAACGAACTGCGAGTCGAATAGACATTGATGGCTCTATTGACGAGGAAGCATGGAAACAAGCGGAGATGAGCGATACCTTCTATCAACAGGATCCTAAAACCGGCATGCCTGGCACAGAACGGACAGAACTCCGACTGCTTTACGACGACGACAACATCTACATTTCTGTGGTCTGTCATCAAGAGGGCCCCGTCCTGATTTCCGAACTGCGTCGCGACTATGCCCCGGTTGACGGCGATACGATCGGCGTACTTCTCGACACATTCGATGACGACCGCAACGGCTTTACGTTCCAAATGAACCCCGGCAATGCACAACGTGATCAGCAGATCGCGGGAAGCACGAGAAGTCAGGATTGGGACGGCGTATACACGACAGCCGCAAAGATTCAAGCTCCCGGATGGACCGCCGAAATGGCAATTCCTTTTAAAACCCTCCGTTTCGACCCGGGAACTTCTCAGCGTTGGGGTATGAATTTCTACAGGATCATCCGATACAAGAACGAATGGGTGAATTGGAGTCCAGCACCTCGGCCTTTCAGGTTCTTCGATGTCTTCCTGGCTGGAACTCTGGAAGGACTTGAAGGCATTCGCCAGGGACGGAACCTGAAAATTAAGCCCTTCACCGTCGCAAATTATCGACCGGACGTGAGCGTCAGCTTTCTTAGGAGAAAGGAAGCCAGCGCCGGCGTTGATCTAAAATATGGCGTCACTTCCGAGTTGACGCTCGACCTAACTATAAACACTGATTTTTCACAGGTGGAGGCCGACGAACAGCAGGTCAACCTGACTCGCTTCAGCCTTTTCTATCCAGAAAAACGCGAATTTTTCCTGGAAAACGCTGGGATTTTCCAGATCGGCGGACAAGGCATTACGTCCACGACAACCGCGGGCCAAGGACGCGACATTATTCCTTTTTTCAGCCGGAAAATCGGATTGACCAATGGAGAACCCGTCCCGATAAGAGGAGGGGCTCGCCTTTCAGGCAGAGCTGCGGGATTTCAGATCGGCGTGCTGAACATGCAGGTTGGAAAACAGGGTTCCTTCACGGCAAACAATTGGTTCGTTGGACGCGTCTCAAAGGATATTCTCGCGAACTCCAACATCGGTGGGTTCATCTTCAATCGTGAGGCGCTGGATTCCTTAGATTGGAATCGCTCAGGCGGCGCGGATGCGACGTTCCGATTCCTCAAGCGACGGCTCGTCTTAAGCGGCTTTGCGATGAAGACCTACACACCGGGCCACGATGAAAAGAACCTCGCTGCAGAAATGCAGACCATCTTCAGCGATAACTTATGGAATGTTCGAGCCTCCCACGTCACGATCCAGGATGACTACCGAAACGACTTTGGCTTCGAACCGCGAAAGGCGATCCGGAAATCCCAGACAGGTGGCGGCTTGACGCCTCGCCCGAAGACGGGTCCAATTCGTGAAATCTCGCCGAACTTCGAGTCCAACTACATTACCGACCAGACGGATCGGCTACTGACCCGAACTCATGAGGTTGGAGCGGATGTCATGTTTCACTCGGGAGATATGTTCTCAATCGACCGCGTAATGAACTTCGAGCGATTGACATCGAAGTTTCAGATCCGGAAGGAATTTTCGATTGCTCAAGGCGATTACCATTTCAATGCGGTCAATACGCAGATGAACCTTTCCCGTTTTCGGCCAATTTATGGAACAGTCAGCCTCAAAACTGGGGATTTCTGGACGGGTACTCTAAGGGACAGCAGCATCCTGGCAGGAGTAAAACCGAACGTGCACATCCGAGCCGAACTGACCTGGAATCGAAGCAATGCCAAGCTCGTTGAAGGCGCGTTCAAGACTGACTTGGTTCGCGCGCGTTTAAACCTGGCCTTTTCGGCGCGAATGTTCCTGGAGAACCTCCTTCAATACAACAGGGACGCCAAGACTCTAACTTCGAACATTCGCTTCCGGTTTATGCACCATCCATTGAGCGACCTGTTTGTTGTGTATAACGAGACTCGCGGCGTCAGCAGCAACATGGAGCTCAACCGTGCAGTGAGCGTGAAGTTGACACATCTTTTCGGATTCTAGCTTTGGAAGTGGATTAAGTTCCTTCAGGAAGAAGAGCCATCTGGTCTGAAAAGATCGTCAGACCCGCCGGAGTTCTGAACCGCCATGGCTGGTCATGGCACGGCTGGCGACAGAGGCACGGTTGTCATCATCACATTCGACAGCGATGAGGATTTTGCCTTCAGACACGATAGGATCATAAACCTTGAGAGCGCCGGGCCGGCCGAGGCCGGATTCGTAGATTGTCCTTGCCAACGTTCCCAGGATGGTGCCGAGCGCGGCCGTTTCAAAAACGATGATGCCAAACGGCCAGAAAGAAACAAGCGGCATACCGCCGGTCACTAGCCCAACCTTGATTGAAACGCCTACGGTCAATGCAATTGCCGCACCACCGGCGAGGACTGCGCAAACGATTGCATAAATACTCTGACTACCCTTGTCGTCATGATCTTCAAACTCTGGATGCGGTTCAGACGACATCACAGTAATGGTCTTTGAAGTAAATCCGTTGCGCCTCAGCTCTGCAACCGCTTCAGAAGCTTCACCCACCTGGTCAAAACTAGTTAGAATCGTCGATGCCATTGTTCCGCCTCCTCGGTTAACTACTGCTTGGGACCATGCGCGGCCTGTTCGTGGCTAGTCGGCGCAGAAAGCGCGAGCCCCTCTTTGTATTCCCACACGGCGACAATCGGAAACAACTTTGTAAACACCGTGTATAGAAAGATAAAGTACCCGAAGAAACCGGCGGCCAAAACAATCTCCACCAGCGTTGGCCTATAGATAAACCAATTAAAACTCAGACGCGGTTGTGACAACGTCGGAACGATAATCAGAAAACGCTCGAGCCACATTCCAATAATGATAGCGATCGACGCGATTGAAACGCCGGTAATGGTCCGCAACTTCTTGATTGCGAGTATAGGCATCGGAATGATGAAGCAACAAATCACCATCGCCCAAAAGAGAGGAGCGAACGGACCGCTTACCTTTGAATTCATGACGATCATTTCCTGGTGTTCATTGCCGTACCAGACCGTCAAATACTCTGCAAATGTGAAGTAAAACCAAAACATGCTCATCGCCATCATGAGCAGGCTGAGATTGTTGAAGTGAATATCCTGAAGGTAGTTTTCTAAGTGAAACGCTTTCCGCAGGACGACCATAGCCAACATCAACGCGGCAAGGCCGGAAAAGATGGCGCCAACGACGAAATAGGGACCAAAAATCGTCGAGTGCCACATCGGCTGGATCGCCATTGCGAAGTCCCAGGAGACGATCGTATGGACGGATACCGCGACTGGAATGATGACAACTGCCATAATCCGGACTGCGCCTTCCAATCGATGCCATTGACGCTGAGTTCCACGCCATCCGAGCGCCAGGAGCGAATAGATCGCCTGACGCATTCCCGTCGTCTTGTCGCGCAATAATGCGAGATCGGGAATCAACGGCAGATACAAATAGATCAGCGAGCCGGTAAGGTAAGCGTTGATCGCAAAGAAATCCCACATCAACGGCGATCGGAAGTTAGGCCACACGCCGCGTTCATTCGGATAGGGCACCAACCAATAGAAGAGCCAGGGGCGGCCCAAGTGGATGATCGGCCACATTGCGCCACACATCAATGCGAACACTGTAATCGCTTCTGCGCATCGCGTCACTGGACGCCGCCACTCAGCTCCTGTTACGCGAAGGATTGCAGAGATCAACGTTCCAGCGTGCGATATACCGATCCAGAATACGAAGTTGGTGATGTCGAACGCCCAGAAAACCGGCCGATTCAACCCCCAAACACCGATGCCTTTAACGATCTGGTAGATGAACATCGAGAGTGCGGCAAGAGCACCCAAGCCGGACACAGTGACAAGGACTCGCCATCCCCATCCCGTGTGCAGAACAGGCGCCAGCAGGTGACGATTTATTTCTGTTCCACTCGTTTTCATTCCTTACCTCAGTCGCCCTTTTCCAGGTATATAACCCGTGGTTTCGTATTCAGATCCTCCAGCAACCGGCTCGCACGGATGCTCTCAGAGAGTTCGTAAACCATACACAGTGGAACCCCAATATTGACGAAGTACAACGCATTTCCTGGACA
>CAZIPZ010000112.1:0-1947 GCA_964541075.1 uncultured Solibacteraceae bacterium
CCTGCTGGGGATTGATGTCGACGATGAAACCGGCGGCGGCGCAGCTTCGACACATGAGGAACGTCATCTATTCTCTCGGGTAGCAGCTGTCACCGAACGTTACGGCCGGCGCCTGCGATTCTTGATCGTCCCTGCGCATGATGTATTCGATGGCATTATTGCGGTAGCTGTACGGTTGCATTCGTCAGAGGTGCACGTTGGTGAATCCACCACTCTCTCGGCAGACGATCAGGGACGGCTCTTGGGAGAGGCGTGGGAACGCGCAGACAAACCAAAGGATCAGCACCTTCGACTCGTCATTCACCGGGACAGTGGACGAACTGAGGCCTATCACCTCGGCGCTCATCCACCCTCTCTAACTTCCAGCGATCTTGATTTGATTCACCGTGTCTGGCTCGATGCTGCCAAGGAGGTTGGCCGGCACGTGCATCATCATGACGTTGTTCGCGCAGCGCTTACACAAATGGAACAACAGCTCACAGGCCCACAACGAGAAGACGCCATCGCGGTGATTCGCAGCGTAGCCCGACCAGCAGATGAACTGGCGGCCGCGGTTCGCGCCCGAAACTATCCACGACTTCGAGATCTCCTCCGTAACCGGCACGACAGCGACATCGCAGCGGCGCTGACCGAGTTAAGCATCGAGGACCAGGTTGTGGTTTTTCGGATCCTGCCAAGAAAGGATGCGTCGGCCGTTTTCGAGTACTTGTCGCGCGAACAGCAGGAAGCGCTGCTCAAGGCAATGGCTCAGGAAGACGTGGCCGCACTCCTCAACAACATGTCGCCAGATGACCGAACGATGTTCTTTGAGGAATTTCCGGCGACCGTGACGCGTCAATTGCTGGCGTTGTTGACTCCTGCTGAGCGCTCCGTGGCAATGACTCTGCTCGGCTACCCGGAAGATTCCATCGGACGGTTAATGACGCCCCATTATGTGAGCGTTCGAGAGCATTGGACTGTCCGGGAAGTTCTTGACTACATCCGCACGCACGGACATGTCAGCGAGACTCTTAATGTCGTTTACGTCGTGGACGAACAGGGCCTTTTGGTTGATGACATTCGGATCCGCGAACTTCTGCTCGCGCCGCTCGACAGTCTCATCACGGATGTCATGGACCGAAGATTCGTTGCGCTAAAAGCAACAGACGATCAGAAAACGGCGGTCGCCACTTTTCGCCAGTATGACCGTACGGCGCTTCCCGTGACGGATACAAGCGGAATGCTGATTGGAATTGTTACGATCGACGACGTTCTCGATGTGGCCGAAGAGGCGGCGACGAAAGAGATTCAACGCATCGGAGGTTCTGAAGCGTTCGATGAGCCGTATATGCGCATCGCTTTCGGGAGCATGATTAGGAAACGCGCCGGCTGGCTGACCGCTTTATTTTTGGGTGAAATGTTGACAGCTACTGCAATGGGCGTCTTTGAAGAGGAAATCTCTCGCGCAGTAGTGCTCGCATTGTTCGTTCCTTTGATCATCTCCAGCGGCGGAAACTCAGGATCGCAGGCCGCAACACTCGTCATTCGAGCTCTGGCTCTTGGTGAAGTTGGTCTCTCGGATTGGTGGCGGGTTATTCGGCGCGAAGTTCTTGCCGGGTTGGCCTTGGGAGCGATTCTTGGAACCATTGGATTCCTTAGAATTTCCATCTGGTCGGCTTTTTCCGATATTTATGGTCCACACTGGCTTTTGGTCGCCCTCACAGTAAGCCTTGCTTTGATCGGTATTGTGCTGTGGGGAACGCTGGTCGGATCTTTATTGCCCTTTGTCTTGCGTCGCCTGGGGTTCGACCCAGCTGCGTCGTCAGCGCCCTTTGTCGCGACGCTGGTTGATGTGACCGGGCTCGTCATTTACTTCACTGTTGCAATGGTTATTTTGCGCGGAACATTGTTGTGAATCATGCGACACTCCGCGCAATAAATCTACCAGTTGAACAAGAGGGATGGTCT
>CAZIPZ010000112.1:1957-12447 GCA_964541075.1 uncultured Solibacteraceae bacterium
GATTTCCGACCGCGAATACGACCAACGCTATCAGGAATTGCTCGATCTGGAGAATATTCCGAGATCACATCGGCATCATCGTTGGAACCGACGGTGACGAATTGGCCCTGCAAGCCGGGAATCGTTTCATGTGGTTTCGTGTGGAGTAGCTCGGAAGGTGCTCTGCTAGACCTCGCTTTCGTATGCCTTCTTCAAACCCGCAATATCGAGCTTTCTCATTTGAAGCAGTGCTTTCATCATTCTGTTTGATCTTGCAGAGTCGTTCCGTTGCATCAATTCTCCGACGATGGTGGGTACAACTTGCCACGACATTCCATATTTGTCTTTGAGCCAGCCGCACTGTACTTCACTTCCTCCGGCGGATAGCTTTTCCCAAATTTCATCGAGCTCTTCCTGCGTTTCGACATTTACGACGAAGGATATCGCTTCCGTGAACTTGAAATGCGGACCACCGTTTAGCGCAATGAATTCTTGACCATCAAGTTCAAAAGACACCGTCATTGCGCCACCTTCGGGGCCGGGCCCTGTATCGCCGTAGCGCGAAATACGACCTGTCTTTGAATTCTTGAAGATAGAGGTGTAGAAACTTGCGGCTTCCTCGGCCTCGTTGTTGAACCACAGAAACGGGGTGATTTTCTGCCTTCGTATGCTCATTTCTCTTCCTTAGGTTCAACTCTAGCCTATGACGGTCTCAGCTGACGACTGTGTGGTCGTTCTTGATCGACGCAGCCAGGCATGAAGCTTCTCCATGTAGATGTAGAGTACTGGAGTGATGTAGAGGGTCAAAAACTGAGATACTAAGAGTCCGCCAACCACGGCTAAGCCAAGTGGTTGGCGGGCATCGGCGCCCTCTCCATATCCGAGCGCGATCGGAAGGGTTCCTAGAAGGGCAGCCATCGTCGTCATCATGATGGGACGGAATCTTAGTTTGCATCCCTGATAAATAGCTTCTGCGGAAGACTTGCCCTCGCGCTGTGCGTCTATGGCGAAGTCAATCATCATGATCGCGTTCTTCTTCACGACGCCGAAAAGCATGATCAGCCCAACAAAAGCATAAAGATCAAGTTGTTTTCCAAACAGTGTCAGAGTGAGTAATGCGCCGAACACTGCTGACGGAAGCCCGGAAAGGATCGTAATCGGATGCAGGAAGCTTTCGTATAACACACCGAGAACAATGTAGATGACGAGAATGGCGACGATAAGAAGGATCGTCAGCCCCTGGAAGGATTCCTGAAATTCCTTGACCGTTCCCTGGAAATTGGCGGTCACGCTTGCAGGAACCCGTAGTTCCCGAATGGTGTCCTGAACCCGAGTCGCGGCCTCGCCGAGTGAAAACCCTTGCTGGAGATTGAAAGAAATGGTCGCCGCCGGCAGTTGTCCAAAATGGTTCACGCTGAGCGGCCCCACAGTTCGAGAAATGCGGGTGACCTGATCGAGTGGAATGAGGGCGCCTTTCGAGGAGCGGACGTACAGCCGCGACAGCGCATCTGGTGTGTTCTGATATTCTGGCTGCACTTCGAGTATCACCGAATACTGATTTGCCGGCGCATAGATGTTGGAGACCTGGCGATCTCCGTAGGCCGTGTAGAGCGCAGCCTGAATCTGCTCTGGAGTTACAGCAAGAGCCTGCGCACGATCACGATCAATATCCACCATCACCTGCGGGCTGGCGATCAGCAGGTCGCTGTTCACGTCCAGAAATCCTGGAAGCGTGCGAATTTTATCGGTGATTCTTGGAACCCATTCGTAAATCTCCTGCAGATTTACGCTCTGAACAGTCATTTGATAGATGCTGGTGGTGAACTGACCATTGATGGTGATTGGCGGCGGATTCTGCAGAAACGTCATGATGCCGGGGACCTGAGCCAGCCTAGGCCTAAGTGAGTCGATAGTTTCATCGACTGAAAGCGCGCGTTTGTCTCGATCTTTTAGCTTTGAAAAGAGAAACGCAGAATTGCTGTCAGTCGCAAATGTCACCGCATTTTCAACGTTGGGATCCGCCTGAAGGATGTCTGCCACCGCTCGTTGCCGCTGCGCCATCGAGGTGTATGAAATGTCCTGACCGGCCATCGTCACACCAAAAATGAAACCGCTATCCTGGCTTGGAATAAACCCTGTCGGCATGGTCATGAACAGATAGATGGTTCCCACGAGCATGGCCGCCGCTACCAGCATGGTGGCAATGCTGTGCCGCAGCGCTTTTCGCAGCGTGTAGTCGTAGCCAACGGCAAGTCGATCGAAGCCCCTTTCCAGGGCGCGGTAAAGAGCACCGTGCCTCTGAGCGTGAGAGGGGAGATAGCGGCTGCCGAGCATCGGTGTGAACGTGAGCGAGATAAATCCGGATATGACAATGGCAACAATGATCGTAACGGAAAATTCGTGGAGCAGCCTGCCTACCATGCCGCTCATAAACAGGACCGGAATGAAGACTGCGATCAAAGAAATGGTCATGGATACGATCGTAAATCCAATTTCCTTGGATGCGAGCAGCGCCGCCTCATAGCGTCCCCTTCCCATCTCCATGTAACGGATGATGTTTTCAAGCATCACAATAGCGTCGTCTACAACAAAGCCCACGGACAGCGTAAGAGCCATCAAGGAAAGGGTGTTGAGGCTGTATCCAAGCACATACATGGCGGCGAAGGTTCCAACAATTGAAAGGACGACTGCGGATCCAGGAATGAGCGTTGCAGAGAGGTTTCGCAAGAAGAGGAAGATCACCATGACGACAAGAGCGATCGTTAGAACGAGCGTGTATTCGACGTCGTGGATAGAGCCTCTAATGGATTCCGACGCATCAAACGCAACGACGAGTTCAATTGACGGCGGGAGCACCGCCTGAAGTTCCGGCAGCAAGGCGCGAATCCGGTCCACGATTTCGACTGTGTTAGTCCCAGGCTGTCGCGAAATAGCGAGGATCATTCCCCGAGAGCCATTGAACCACGCAATCGTCTTGTCGTCTTCAACGCTGTCCACTACGTTGGCAAGCTGTTCGAGCCGAAGTGGGACGCCGTTCCTCCATTCGACCACGAGAGGGCGATATGCGGCTGCGTTGGTCAACTGTCCGCTGGATTCCACGGTGAAGGCTTGTTTGTCGCCATAGAGCCGGCCAGTCGGCAGATTGACGTTGCTTTCTCGAATGGCGCGCTGAACGTCGTCAATACCAACGCGATGCGCCGCGAGTTGGTCGGGATCCACTTGGATGCGCACCGCATACTTCTGCGCGCCAAAGACCTGGACTCGCGAGATACCGCTGACCATCGAAATCCGCTGCGCGAGCATGGTCTCTGCGTACTCGTTAACGGTGTAGAGCGGCAGCGTATTGGAATTGAGAGCCAGATAAAGTATCGGCTGTTCGGAAGGATTGGTCTTCTGGTAGGAAGGAGGCCGCGGCATGTTGGGTGGAAGCTGTGCTTGGGCGATGGCAGCCTGCACATCCTGGGCGGCCGCGTCGATATTGCGATCCAGCCCGAACTGAATCGTGATAGTCGTGGTGCTCTGGTTGTTCGAGGAACTCATCGACTGAACACCGGCGATGGTCGAAAACTCGCGTTCTAGGGGAGTTGCAATCGAGGAAGCCATCGTTTCGGGACTTGCCCCCGGCTGAAACGCGTTCACCTGAATCGTTGGATAGTCCACGCTCGGAAGGGCCGCTACTGGAAGCGCTCGAAAACCAACAGCGCCGAAAAGAAGAATGGCGAACGTCACCAAGGCCGTCATCACCGGCCGTTCAATGAAGATGCGGGAAAAGTTCACGATGCGTTCGCCTGCGTCACTATTGTCGCGCCCGGATAGAGGCGAGACTGGCCGTCGGTGACGACTGTTTCGCCAGGAGCAACACCTTTTTCAATGATGATCTTTCCTGACGCTGTTTGGCCGGTGGACACCGGTCGCGGCTCAACGGTCTTGTCCGTCCTCACCACATAAACGAAAGAACCTTGCTGTCCAGCCTGCACCGCCTCAGCGGGGATTACTGTGGCTACTTGATGATCAAGCGTGAGCACGACGTTTACAAATTGTCCCGGCCAGAACGTTCCATCGCGGTTTTCGAATGTGGCTTTGAGGCGAATCGTGCCCGTATTGGGATCGATCGTGTTATCAATCACGGAAAGATTTCCGTTGGCCATATTGTGCCCTGATTTATCCACGCCGGCCTGAACTGCAAGTTTTCCGCCGCTCCTTTGCTTCAAAGAAGGAAAGTAACGCTCGGGCACGCCGAACGAGATGAAGATGGGGCTGACTCGGTTGATCACAACCAGCGGATCGTCTCCATTCGCCTTTACAAGATTGCCCGGATGAAGCAACAGGTTGCCGGCTCTTCCGGAAATAGGCGATCGAATCTGGCAGTATCCGATATCAAGCTTGGCGCGTTCCACGGCAGCTCGATTCATTTCGAGCGACGCTTTCGTACTTTCGATGGCGGCTTCGCTGGCACGAACGGACTGCTGGGCGACCTCGGCCGCCGTTCGAACCTGCTGCTCCTGCATTCGAGGCGTGATCCCTTCCTTCGTCAGGCGATCAAACCGTTCGGCGTCCGTTTCCGCATTTTTGAGCTGCGCTTTGTCTCGCGCGAGATTGGCTTCGGCTTGTCTTAGTTGTGCAAGATCTTTAGCAACTGCGGCTTCCATTTGGCGAAGCACTTCCTGGTATGGACGCGAGTCGATCTCGAAGAGAAGATCTCCCTGCGCTATGTTTCCGCCCTCAACAAAGCGGACGCTCAATAGCGGACCACCTACCTGCGATTTCACTTCGACTGAGGAAGACGGCTCTACATTTCCTACCGCATGAACTTGGATAGGCACGGTTTCCTCCGTCGCCAGCGCAATGCTGACGGGAACCGGCGGCATCATCATGCCTGCAGCTGCTTGGTTCTGGTCCGACGATCGGCATGAAAAAGCAAAAGTAACGAACAGCATTAGGGAAGCGAATCGAACGGCTCTCTTCATGTCATGTACTTTCGAGAAGGGCGTTTCTCTCACTGAAGGTTCTGGGGCGCTTGCCGTAGCCACGTGAAGACCTAGTGTACCAACGAGCGCCTTCGACATTACACTGAAGTTTCAAAATCACCCTAGCCCAGAAATCGGCTCGTCACATTGCCATGGCAGTGTTTATGAATCGGAACGAGTCGAAAACTTTCGTTGATTGTCACTACTCATTACGTTCTATCGCGAGCGATAAAACGTCGTCCTGGTTCATTCGGCGCCGCGATGGGAAGAGAAAAGCTCAAAGTGGCGCCGCCAGGACTGGCATGTTCTGCCCACATGCGGCCTCCGTGCATTTCGATGATTGAGCGGCTGATCGTGAGTCCCATCCCAATTCCGTCTTTTTTGGTGGTAAAGAATGGATCAAAGATAGCCGACGAATGTTGAGGTTTCCAACCATCACCTGAGTCATGAACCTGAACCAACACGCTGTCGACACTTCCGGCGGACTTGATCAGCAGTTGGCGAGGACTGTTTGTCGTTTCGCTCATGGCGTCGAGGGCATTCATGATGAGGTTTAAGAGGACCTGCTGCAGTTGAACTCGGTCGCCCAGAATGGGTGGAAGACCTTTAGCCAATTCCGTTACGGCCGTGGTTCCGCGCCTAGAGATCTCGTGGCTGGTGAGAGTCAAAACTTCTTGAATGATTTCATTAACATCCAGCTGAACAGCTGGAGTAGGAGCGTTTTTTAAGAGGGATCTTATTCGTCCAATCACCTGAGCCGCCCGGTTTGCGTCTCGGACAATGTCTTCCAATGCCTCTCGTATCCCTTCGGAGTATGGTGGCTCCTGATCGAGCCATCGTATGGCGGCGTTTCCATTGGTCACGATCGCTCCGATGGGTTGGTTGATTTCATGAGCAATTGATGCCGCCAGCTCTCCCATGATTGTGATTCGTGAAAGATGTGACAGATCGGCCTGCGCCCTTTGCAGGTCTTCGAGCGCCCGCTTTCCTTGAGCGTCGCGAAAAATAACGTAAAAGGCGATGCACTTGCCATCCGCGACCACGGGAAACGCAATTTCGGCAACATTCAGATCGGAGCCGTCTTTCCGTTTTCGAACGGTTTCGCTCGTCAGATGGCGCGCTTGGGAAAGTCGCCTCCGACTTTGCAGAACTTCTTCGCGAAGCTGAGATGGAACAATCAAATCAATACTGGCCCGGTTCACAATCTCATGGACTGCAAAGCCAAAGAGACGCGTGAACTCCTTATTGATGCGTAGGACGCGACCTTGCAGGTCAAGCAGCATGATCGCCTCGGGTGTGTGCTCGAAAAGTTCGTCCAGATGCGCTTTCTGATGTTCCGCGGATCTTCGAGCCTCCGCAAGCCAGCTTGTGGCGGCGGCGCTCAGCAGGAATGAAAGAAAGTAAGGCAGCTCATCCAATCGCACCCCATATGTACGGTAAGGAGGAATGAAGTAATAACCGGCCAGGCCTGTTGCGATAAAGACTGCAAGCAGGCCTGCTCCGGTCCGGCCATACCAGCCCGCAAGCATAACGGCCGATAGAAAGAAGATCAGGAAGCTGTTTGGAAGGAAGCTTTGAAAAAGGAGAGACAAACCCAGCGCCGCCGCGATGAAGACGAGAGCGATGCCGTATCTGAATAGGGGAGAACTCCGCATTCATCAGTGATCATACCCCAGCATTAACGCTTCTGCTGGCAGACGCTCTGGACCGCTAAGGCTTCGAAGACATAACTTCGAAGGCTTGGGCTGGGCTGGCGCTGGAAAGTCAGAAGTGAACCTTCAAGACCACTTCAAAGATACGCGGATCCAGCGCGCGGGTGATTGTTCCGAACGCCGGTGTTCCGAAATTAGTATTCGGCGCAGTGAGAGGTGGAGTATTGGTGATGTTGAACGCCTCGGCGCGAAACTCCGTTTGTACACGCTCCGTGATCGGAAACATCTTACTCAGCGTCACATCAATTGTTTGATAGGGTGGCCCCACAACGGGATTACGCGATGCGTTTCCGAGTGTGAACTGCGCAGCTTGTGAAAAGGCTGCGGTGTTGAACCATCTGGCCGCACTCCTTTCCTTAGATGGAAGGGTGGGGTTCGCGGTGCGGTTCGGCCGTTGGATTCCAAATCCAGCAAAAGCGTTAAAGTTTACAGCTTGGGTGACCGCTAGAGGACTTCCTGACTGGAAACGAACGATTCCGGCCAACTGCCACCCACCACCAACCGCATTGCGCCAACCGCTCAAATTCCACCGACGTCCCGCGCCCGCGGGAATCTCCCACACAAAGGAAGCTGAGAACACATTGGGTATGCTTCCTGTTGATTCGTCCTTTTCTAAATGTCGATTGTTGCTGTCGACCGCCTGGAATGTGGCAGCGGGTCCCGTAAGGATGGCTGCATCAAACACGGCGCCGGCGTCGTCAATCAGCTTTGAGAATGTGTATGCTGATGTAAGCGTCAATCCATTCGAGAAGCGTCGATCGAGTCGTGTTTGCAGAGAGTGATACGTAGAGTGACCCACGTTATTTCGATAGAAGGCCACTGTCGTGAAGCGTGGATACGGTCTGAGGAGCTGATGCACCGCGATCAGTGGTCCGCCGAGAGGTGACGATTCGTTGATCTGGCCGAAAAATGGATTAGGCGCCAACTGTGTCAGTAGTGAACCGAGTGCGAGTTGCTCGACTGTGAGCTGATTCAGATTGACATCCGGCACTCCCAAATTTGTCAGCTTTGACCCCAGGTAACCCATCTCCATGCTCCAATGACTCCCGTATGTTCTTTGGAGAGAGAAATTCCATTGCTGGGTATACCCGCTTTTTTGTTCTCTTTCGACTGCGAATACGCCCTGCCCCAAACCGCTGTCAGGAGTAGGTTCCACGACTTGGGTGGAGGGCCCACGTGAAAGCGTGAATGCGGCGTTGATGTTGTCAACCGAGCGCTGGCCCGCGGTTTGAAGAAACGGGAAGAAGGGGGTCGTAAACGGAGTCGTAAGTCCGGCTTGTTCGATCCAAGTCAAGCCATAGCCGGCTCGTAATGAAAACGTGTCCCTCAATCGGAATGCAAGGCCGACTCTGGGGCCGAAATTCAGTTTTTCCAAGTTTCGTGCCGCTCTCGAATTCGTGTTCCTACCAAGAAAGTCGAGCTTTTGGGTTTTTAGGTTGAAAACGGCGCCGCGGTCGTCAACAACGGTGGATGGGAAATTCAGTGTATACCGGACCCCAAGATTCAGCGCGAGTCTGGATGTTGCTTTGAAATCATCTTGAAAAAAGAATTCTGCAATCCGGGCGCGGGGCTTCAACATTTCGCGTTGGATGTCGACCGTGAAGTTTTGAACCTGTCCCAATAAAAACGATGCAAAGCTGTTTCCGCTGCCCACGATTGGTGCGCCCGCCGCAGACAAGTTGCTCGTCATGATGCTGGTGAATTGAAAGGATCCTGTCGGACTGGGTGGTTGAAGAATATTGAGGTGCTCGATGCGCCAATCGCTTCCCAGTTTCATACTATGGGAACCGCGGAGCCATGAAAAAGTGTTTACGAACTGAGTGACCGAAGTGCTGAATTGAGCATTGCCATTCGCAGGAGGGCCCAGTTGCTGAAATCCAACGACGTCATAAGAAGGCAGGGCGTCGGAAAAAGCCGAGGCCGGCATGTTTGGTATGTTTGCGATTTCCGAGGCGTTCCTCCCCGTTCGCAACGATACTCGATCTAGACCTCGGCGGGTATATCCGAAGCGGAGTTGAAGGATCCTGTTGCCAGATAACGTCCAGGTCTGATCCAGAGCCAGACTGTCCGCGCGTGTTGAAGTATCGGCGATAACGCCCGTGGTGATGCTGCCGCTCCCATCCGGCAGCGGAGCGACAGGTCTGGAGTCGTCGCTCAAATGTTCATAGCGGGCGAAAATGCGGTGATTTGGCCCATGATTCTGATCGATGCGGATTCCAAACTGGTTTTGATCGGTGACCTCGTTGCCGACGCGTACATAGTTATTAACAGTTGCTTCGCGGCCATTAGTGAACACATTGGGGAATGGATACCGGTCCAGGACGGCGCGAGCCGCCGGATCAATCCGGTCAGCAGGCACCGCATCATTTGGAAAACGATCGCGAACAAAACCTGATGCTGTTTGTCTTGTTGTTGCGGGGTCGAAGATCGGCGAACCAAAAAATCCTTGCCGTTGCAGTGAAGTCGGGACAGTGCTTGTTCTCACTGTGCCGGTTTGAACGTTCGTGCCTTGGAAGTCGACAAAGAAAAAAGTTTTGTTCGGTCGAAGCGGACCGCCCAGCACAAAACCGTACTGATTTCGGCGAAATCGCGGCTTCGGACCCACGGGTGCAAAGAGATTTCTCGCACTAAGGGCTTCATTGCGGAAAAACTCAAAAACAGTGCCATGAAAATCATTTGTCCCGGATTTATGGTTGACCAGAATCACACCGCCGTTCGAGCGCCCATATTCTGCCGAATAGCTGTTGGTTTCCACCCGAAATTCCTCAATCGCGTCAACGACCGGAAAATAAGCAACCTGGCCCGGTTCGGGCTGTAGCACGCTGATGCCGTCGTAGATGTATTCGCTAACGCGCGGCCTGCTGCCATTGATCCTCGGCAGAGTGGATCCCGGTGGGAGCGTGACGCCTGGAGACAATGCGATTAAAGAAACGAAGTTGCGCCCGTCGAGTGGCAGATCGACCACGTTTCGCCGCTCAACCACGAAGCTAATTGTTCCGCGGCTCGTCTGAAGGAGCGGCGCTGCCGCATTCACATTTAGAAATTCCGTGACGGGACCGATTTGAAGAGGAAAATCGATCACTGCATGGTCGCCGACCCGAAGGTTGACACCGTCACGGCGGAGCGCGACAAAACCAGCTCTACTTACCGTCAGAATATACGCCGCCGGCTGCAGGGCTAAAAAATGATAGCGGCCGTCAGCGCCCGTCTCGATAGACTGTTCGCTTAACGTGTTCCCCTTCAGGAGATGAACGGTTGCGCCGGGCACGGGCAGGCCGGAAGGATCGGATACGATGCCTGAAAGCTCTGCTGTCGTCGATTGAGCCTGGGCGATGCATTCAAAGAAGACCGCCGCGATTAAAGCTGAGCCAATCCAAAGTTTCATCACTAGCGATTCTCCATCTGCATGTAGTCTCTTAACCAAGACAATGTCGTGATACAGTAACACACCTCGTCGTCCGCATTTAAGCGTTTCGTCCTCCCAAGAACTCGACCAACTGATCAGCGAGTAGATTTCAAATTGTCAACGGTGCTTCACAAAGTTGTAGCAACTCGCCTTTACCTTTCTCTCGGATTTCTTATTGCTTTCAACCGAAGATAAAAAGGAGACTGTCGATGTCGAAAACACTGAATCGCCGTTCTTTTCTGAAAAGCGGCGCGACGTTCGCAAGTTTTGCGGCGTTAAATGCGAGCTTTCAAACCCTGATGACGCCGGCCGCCCTGGGTGCAAACGATGCCGTCGCCAGCCCATATGGTGCGCCGGTTCCGACTCCCGATCAGGCCACCGGACTGAACCTGCTGCAACTGCCTCCGAATTTCAGGTACTGGTCGT
>CAZIPZ010000113.1:0-12423 GCA_964541075.1 uncultured Solibacteraceae bacterium
AAGTGTGACCAGACCCAGACGCCAATCCAATATCAGGATGGCGATGGTGATGCCCAACAGAGTAAAGATATCGCCGAAAATCGAGACGATGCCGGCTGAAAAGAGTTCATTCAGCACATCAATGTCAGTAATGACTCGGGTTAGAAGGCGTCCTACAGGATTTTTGTCATAAAAGGAAGGCGAGAGCGAATGGAGGCGCCTGAACACCTGCATTCGCATGTCATACATGATCTTCTGACCGGTGTTTTGCAGCGTGTACGATTGGAGTGATTCGGCCCCGAACTTTGCGATCAGCAGCATCACATAGATCCCGGCAATCGACACCAATCCTTGTGTGTCGCCGACGGCGATATGCTTGTCGATTGCAATTTTCGTCAACCATGGGAAGGCGGCTTCGAGCACAGACTCAAACAGGAGCAGAACAAAGGCAAGGGCGACTGCTCTTTTATACGGCAGTAGATATGTGACGAGCCGCCTCATCAGACGCGAGTCGTATGCTTTGCCGAGAACTTCTTCTTCGTGCATGAATCTTTTGATGTCCCGAGGGAACTTACAGATCGTTAACGAGTTCTTCTTCTAGCAGTTGCTTTTTGTGGAGCTCGGCGTAAAGGCCGTTGATTGCCAACAGTTGGGTATGAGTTCCGCGCTCCACGATTTCGCCTGTATCCAGGACGATGATTTCATCAGCGTCCTTGACGGTCGAAACACGGTGGCTGATCAAGATTGAGGTTCGATTTCTCATTAGCCCCTTTAACTCCCGGAGAATTTGTTCTTCCGTGTATGTATCAACGCTTGACAGCGCATCATCAAGAATCAAAATCTTAGGGTCGCGAACAACCGCGCGAGCAATCGCCGTGCGCTGCTTTTGTCCACCCGACAGCGTAATTCCCCTCTCTCCCACCATTGTTTCGAACCGCTTTGGAAAGTCCTGAATATCTTGGTAGATATTGGCGATAATCGAAGCGCGTTCGACGTCGGCATCGTTCGGTGAATCAACCCCGAATGCAATGTTTTCCCGAACCGTTTCACCAAACAAGAACGTATCCTGCGGCACAAAACCGATTGCGCGACGCAATGTATCCAAAGGAATGCGCTCTATAGGAACTCCGTCAATCCAAAGTGAGTTCGGCGGCGCGTTGAACAAACGTGGGATTAACTGCACCAGAGTGGACTTTCCAGATCCTGTGGCGCCAACGATAGCGAGGGTTTTTCCCTGTTCGATTGAGAGTGAAATATTCCGTAGAGCAGGGGAACCGCCATACGAAAAGCTGAGATTCCGAAATTCAATCGCGCCAGCGATCTCGAAATCGTGCAAGAGATCGCCTTCGTCGCGCACTTCCGGCGGCGATTCGAGAATGTAATTAAGTCGCTCCATCGAAGCTCGCCCTCGTTCGAGCAGATTCACCACCCATCCAAGTGCAATCATCGGCCACGTCAGCATGCCCAGGTAAACAGTGAAAGCCACGAAGTCGCCGAGTGAAATAACGCCTTGAATCACCTGTCTTCCGCCAAACCAAAGGACGATCGCAACAGCCATGCCGATCATCAACTGCATCGTGGGATAAAAGACGCTCGTAACACGGATCAACTCTCGGTTCTTCTGCACGAGCGACGTGTTCTGTCGCTCAAATTCATCAATTTCGTGGGCTTCCTGGACGAAGGCTTTCACCACTCGCACACCGGCAAGACTCTCCTGCACACTCGCGCTCAACGATGCGAGCTTGGCCTGAGACTCTTCGGTCAAATCATGAATGCGCCTTCCAAAGTATCGGACGCCGATAGAAACTACCGGCATTGGCGCCAATGAAAGCAAAGTCAGCTTCCAATCGATACTCAACATGAAAGCGGCCGCGAAAATGGAAATAACCAGCGTGTTTGCGGTGTACATAATTCCTGGTCCAAGCAACATTCGCACATTGCTCAAGTCGTTTGTTACTCGCGACATCAGGTCGCCTGTTTTGTTCTTTTGGTAGAACGAAACGGAAAGTTTCTCGATGTGACTGAACAACTCGTTTCGCAACGCATATTCGATATCGCGGGAGGTTCCTATCAGCAACCGGCGCATTGAGAATCGGAAAATGCCTTCCAGCACCGTTAAACCAACGATGACTAAGGCATAAAAAGCCAGCTTCTCCCTCGTTACGGATTCATAAAGACTGTCCACTGCGTATCGCATGACCCAGGGAGTCGCTAGCAGGAACGCGTTGGTGAGCAGGATGCAGAAAAAGCCAAGTGTGATGCGGCCTCGATGTCGCCGAAGATGGACTATCAAACGGCTGAGAGAACCCCAGATCTTCGACTTGAAAAGGGTCATAGGCTTTTAATAGTACTATTTATTGCGAACGCCATTAAACCGCGGCCCCTGAGGGACTGTCGAATTCACTGGACGGGGTCTGGGTGTTGAATTGGAGCAGCGGAAGGACATGCGGCGCGACGTAACAGTTACTTTGCCAATGAGTTCCAGAGATCAAGATGCGGACGCCTCCCTGGTCGACAAATACCTCACGGGCGACATGGTAGCCTTTGATGAATTGATGATTCGGTACGAGCGACAGATATACCGGGTCTGCTATCGGTTCGTAGAAAACAGAGACGACGCCATGGATCTGGCTCAAGAAATATTCATAAAGGCGTTTGAACATCTGGGAACATTCCGGCGTGAAGCCAGCCTTAAGACATGGCTTTATCGAATTGCAATGAACCATTGCATCAACTATGTGAAGAAACGCCCGCAAGAGTTTGTCGAAGTGACCGAGACGATCGGTAGTATTCGCGCTTCGGCTCACTCGCAACTGGAAGAACAGGAGCAGCGAGACCAATTCCGTAGGATGGTCAAACATCTGCCCCCGAAGCAGAAGGCGATACTTGAACTGCGAATCAACGAACAATTGAGCTATGAAGAGATAGCTCGAATCTCGGGACGATCGGTATCGACCATCAAAGCGAGCGTCTTTTTTGCTCTGGAAAAGCTCCGGAAGTTGCTAAGAGCTCCGAAAGTCAAAAAGCCCCAAAGGAATTAGCCAGCAAAATGTTTGGACATCTCAAAGCCGAAGAATTTGTGAAGCTTTACGAAGGGCTTGAGCTCCCCCATAAGCGACACGCACACCTGCGTCTCTGCGTTACGTGCAATCAAACATGGAGTTCGATGAAGTCGTTGCAGAATGAGTTTTCCGCCTTGGAGTCAGACATTCTAGAACCGGACTGGGATGAGTTTCGATCTTCCGTGCGTGATCAACTGTTGTCACGATCGGTTCAGCGCACATCCGCTTTCCGCCGATGGACTGGATGGCCAATGCGTCCTGCGACGGCCTGGAGTCTATTATCTATCCTGCTTGTTGTCAGTGGGACCATCATGGCGGTGTTGTGGCGTGCGGAGCCAACGCCTTCCATACAAGGGACCAGCGTGGTTGAACAAATGATCGGAGAAGCGGCAGCAGAGCAGTCCTTCCAGTTCAGTGGTATTGATTCGGAAATGAATGTTTGGTCAAGAACCTCCGCTTTCGATGAATCCTTCCTTCTCGAGGATTCCGAACGGGCTCAATTCCGTGAGATGCTGCAGCTGGCTCTTGGTGGTGATTCCAGCAGTCAAAATCAATGATGAAGATGAAGCGAATTTCACTCCTCGTGTTCGTACTGTTGCTTGCCGAGAGTGGCTTAGCTCAAGCGCAACTCTGGAAGGCGGCCCGATCCGGCATCGGTCAGCAACGCCGCCAGCAACTGCGACGTCCGAATGCGATGGCCCCTCGAGGCGCTCCAATTGAAGATCTCGTCGAAGGGTTTTATATCAGCCAGTTTTCAGAAGTTGTAGGCGTTGGCGACGACCAACTTGCGAAGGTTCTGCCCATTCTGCGTCAGGGTTTGCGGGAACGTCGCGAAATAGCGGCCCGTCGCGCGCAAACCCTCAATCAGCTTCGTCTTGTGACCGAACGAGGCGACGCGGAGGACGAAATTAGGAAACTGGTTCGAGAAATCGACAAAACGGATGCGGATGCACTGACCCGCCAGCAAAAACTCGTGAACGAAATCGATCCGCATCTCAATGCTCGCCAGCAGGCAAAATTCAGGATGTTTCAGGTTATGGTTGAGCAGCGAATCCGCCAGATGCTCGACAGAGCCAGAGATCCCGGAAACCGGCAGCCGTAACACTTCCGCAATACGGAACTGGATGCCATTTCTTTGTGCGTCCTCAGGAAGACGGGCGGGCCCCCCCATCTTGTGCCTTTTCTTTTGCTTATAATATGTTTAGAATCGATGGGTGAGAGCCATGGGTATCGAACCGCACCGTGTGGGAAGTCCCTTGAGCTACCTGCAGGGATCTCTCCGGCGGTGGCCTGTCGAGTCTCTCGACCTATCCAGCCTTCCCGAGAAAATCATCGTCCGTAACACGGTTTTGCCTGCGAATTCGCTTAGGATAACGAGACGCGCCAATCGGGGCGTGAGCGTTCAACCGCGTATGGTTCGGAGCAGTGAATGAAAATCTGCTCGGTCGTCGGAACACGACCAAACTTCGTTAAGGAATACCTTCTGAATCGAGAGCTCCGGGAACGTGGAGTTCAAGAGATCCTGATTCACACCGGACAGCATTACGACTACGAAATGTCCAAAGTGTTCTTTGAATGCTTTGAACTGCCTCCGCCGGATTATCATCTTCAAATCGCGAATACTGACGGCGTCGATTTCACGGCAAATGCCATTATTGAACTGGCGAAAGTCTTAAAGAAGGAGCAACCGGACTGCGTTCTCAGCTATGGCGACGTAAATTCGACAATGTCGACTGCAATCGCGGCAAGCAAGCTGCGGATGCCCTTCGCACACGTAGAAGGCGGTATTCGCGCCGACGATCGATATAACCCTGAAGAAATCAACCGTCGAGTGTCGGACGTCCTTGCCGACATTATCTACTGCTGCACAAAGACAGATGTGGAGACGCTCGAGAAGGAGGGTTACGAGCCTGATCGAATCTCCTTTTCTGGAGACTTGATGAAGGACGCTCTGGTCATGACTCTACAGAAGTATGGAATTGCGCCGGCTCGGGGCGATTATCTTGTTTTAACATTGCATCGACAGGAAAATCTCACCGATGCCACTCGGCTGCGGTCGATCATGCAAGGACTGGTTCAATCCAAAAGAAAGATCATCTTTCCAGCACATCCCAGAACGCTTCAGACAATGAAGAATTTTGGCATCCTTGAGCTGATCGAAGGTTCACAGATAGAGGTCAGAAAACCCGAAGGCTACGTCGATTTCATTCGACTGGCTGCGGGTGCGGACAAGATTCTCACTGATTCCGGCGGCGTCCGGCGCGAAGCCTATTTGTTGCGTAAACCGTGCATCGTGCTGATTGAAATCTCATGGTTTCCTGAAATCTCGCGGGCCGGATGGAAGGTCCTTACGGGCCCCGATCCAGATCGCATCGCACATCTAATTTCGACTTTCGAACCCACAGGACCCTACCAGGAACTGTTTGGCGATGGTTATGCCCACAAGAAAATCGTCGACAGCTTGATACAGAGGTATGGCGGATAAGAGCACTCCGAGAATTGCGATGCTTGCGCATGCATGCTATTTGACCGACCCGCGCATTCGGCGGGAGGCCGAAACTCTTGCGGAGAAAGGCTACGATATCCACGTTATCGCACTCTCCGAGAAGCTGAACGGTGTGATGCAAAGAGGCCCTTCCACTGTCAACGGTGTTCAGATTCACCGCTTGCCTGTGAGCCGAAAGAGAGGAACATCCCTCCGATACCTCTACGAATATACGATGGTGCTGTTATTGGGTGCTCTGAAGGTTGCTTCGCTGCATTTCCAGCGGCGGCTCAACGTCGTTCACGTGCACAACATGCCTGACATTCTCGTACTCGCCGGTCTGGCTCCTAGGCTCAGCGGAGCCACACTCGTATTGGACGTTCACGACCCGATGCCGGAGCTTTACCGTAGCTGGGGACATGACTTGAATAGCCCAATGGTTCGGCTTCTGCGCATACAGGAAAGGATTAGCTGCAGGCTTGCGGATCGTGTTATTTCAGTGAACGACACCATGCGGGAAAACCTCCGGAACAAGGGCATACCGGATGAAAAAATATTCATCGTTCACAACTTTCCCGATCGCAGTCACTTTCCCCTTAGTGAGGAGCGAGCAACCTGGCCTGAGCGAAAAGACAGATTGGTAATTCTCTATTGTGGAACGGTCACGGAGCACTACGATCTGGGTCTTGCGGTTCGGGCGATGGCCAATCTCAAAGGGCTCGTGCCGATAACCCTGAAAATCATGGGCGAAGGAAACAAGCTACAGGAAGTACTTGAATTGGCTTCCTCACTCGGCGTTCGCGACTCCATTGAACTAGTCGGTCGCGTACCTCTGGAACAGGTTGGGAGTGAAATGAGGAAAGCGGATCTGGGAATCTCTTGCCACCAGGCAGGCATCTTCGGCGACCTTTATTTCTCAACCAAAATCGTGGAGTACTTGACCCAGGGTCTGCCGGTGCTCTCACCTCGCACGTACACTATTCACAAGTATCTGCCTGATGACTCCATTTTTTATTTTGAGCCTGGAAAGCTGGCAGACCTTACCGATAAGATTCAATATATTTGGGAGCATCCAAGTGAAGTTTTGGCGCGGTTGAACCGCGCCCGAACTCGACTTGAACGGCTCTCGTGGCAAGCGGAAAAAGGTCGTTTTTCGGAATTTTATGCGGCTCTGCTGCAGGATCCCAGCCGTCCTGCAGTTGCATCGCCGTCTTGGACCGAACAGTCAGAAGACTATGAAAAGGTTGGCAATGCACCCAATAAATCGGGAGAGAGTTCGACGCGATGAACGAATCAGAGATGAACGTAGTTGTGGGTCTCGGCGAAGTAGGTAAACCTTTATTCGAATTGATCGGAATGCATCACAAGGTAGTGGGCGTCGACATTTCGCCTCCTTCGGAAATTCCAGCAAATGTAAATGTGCTACACATTTGTTATCCGTTTCAAATTCCGGAGTTCGTGGGGGAATCGGCCCGATACATCAATATGTTTAAGCCGCAGCTCACCATTATTAACAGCACTGTAGCCGTTGGAACGACGCGCTCGGTTGCGGATCGTTCGGGGGCGTCGGTTGCCTACAGTCCTGTGCGCGGAAAGCATGCACGAATGCTTCACGATATGCAGAAGTATGCGAAGTTCATTGGCGCCCGAAGCGAGGCGGAAGCTGCCCGTGCTAAATCGCACTTCGAATCCTTGGGTCTCAAGACCAGAACCCTGTCTTCGCCTGAGGCGGCGGAATTGGCGAAGCTTACTGAAACCACATATTTCGGCGTCTTGATCGCATGGGCTCAGGAAGTCGAACGCTATGCCGACAAGAAGGGCGTGGATTACAGCGAAGTCATCACCATCTATGAGGAAGTCGGTTTTTTCCCACCTGTGAAGTACTTCCCCGGTGTTATCGGCGGCCATTGCGTCATGCCCAACATTGAACTGTTGCTGAAGGACTTTCCGGATTCTGACGTCCTCAAGGCCGTAAAATCCTCCAACCAGAAAAAAATCGAGCGCGAAGCACGCGTGAATCAAGTGAAAAAATAGGGTGCGCGAGTGATCGGAATCGTCGCGAGCCCTTCTCAGCATAGTGTGGTTCGCGAGTTCTTTGAGCTTTTCAAAACCCCTTGGGAATTTGTCCAGGAACACAAAGCCTACAGTGTCGTCCTTTGTGGCGACGCCTCGGCGGTCGAACGGATTCCCCCGACCGCGAAGATTCGCATTCTGTATTCAGGCGCGAGTACACCTCTCGACGAGGCGCTACATAGACCCGTGTGCGTACTGCACGGGGGGGCCGAACTTTCCTTCAAACGCCAGTCTTTGCATGTATATGGAGATGTCGCCGTTTTCGAGGCTGGTAGTCCGGACCGCCTGAGTTCAAACAACTCTGGGAAACCCATCGTGTATTTCGAGCGTTCAGGAAGTCAGATTCTCGCACGGGTAGGCTACGACCTGTTTCGCGAAGCTGAAACCTTGCTCGTCCAGGGGCAACCTGTGGCGAACGCCCGCACAGCCGCCCTGGATTTGCACATTGAATTCCTGCGGGACTTAATTCTTGACTGCGGTGCGCCGTTGATCGAGATCCCACCCGTGCCTGGATCGCATCAGTTCATAGCTTGCCTTACGCACGATGTCGATTTCGCAGCGATTCGCAATTACAAATTCGATGCCACCATGCTCGGTTTTCTTTATCGGGCGACGCTTGGATCTCTTGTGAATTCCCACCGCGGCAGATTGCCAGCCCGCAAAGTAGTAGCGAATTTGACCGCCGCCGCAAAACTCCCGTTCGTCTATATGGGATTGGCAACGGACTTCTGGTATGAATTCGACCGGGATTATCGCGAACTGGAAAAAGGGCGTCCGTCGACGTTCTACTTCATACCTTTTGCTGGCCGGCCTGGACTCAAAGCCAACGGCGTCGCACCTGCCGCTCGGGCAACGGGATACGACCTTTCCGAGGTAAAACCCAAGATTGAGTTTCTGATGGCGGCAGGATGCGAGATCGGACTCCATGGAATTGACGCCTGGCTGGAGGGCTCCCACGGACGCGAAGAAGCTCGTCGAATATGCGAGATTTCCGGCATGTCTGACATCGGCGTGAGAATGCATTGGCTCTATCGAGACGAAAACTCCTCGCGGGCTTTGCAGGAAGCTGAGTTTTCTTATGACTCCACTGTCGGATACAACGAGACCATTGGATATCGCGCTGGCACAGGCCAGGTCTTCAAGCCTCTTAACGCAACTCGTTTGCTCGAACTTCCGATGCACATCATGGACACAGCCTTGTTTTATCCGAGCTATCTCAACTGCTCAGAAGAAGAAGCCTGGGACCTAATCCTCCCTTTGCTGGAGAATGCAGCGCGTCATGGCGGCGTCTTAACCATCAACTGGCATGATCGGAGTCTCGCGCCTGAGCGGTTGTGGGGAGACTTCTACGTACGTCTAATTGACGAACTATCGCGAAACGGCGCATGGTTTTCGACAGCCGCGCAAGCAGTCACCTGGTTCAGAAAACGCAGAGAAGCCCGCTTTGAACGCGCCGCCTGGGACGGAAGCCGCATTGACGTCAAGGTTACAGCTGAAACCGACGGAAGCCTCCCGGGCCTCCGTCTGCGCTTTCATCCGGCCCGGACGTCTGACGACGAAACCGCCTCTCCATCGAAACGTTATACAGACATTACGTTTAGTGGCCCCATCGAAACAGGTTTCCAAGCCTGAGCTTGCAAAGGGAGCTGTTGACAAAAATACACCCAAGTGAAGAATTCAATTTGTCCTATGGCGTTTGCTTTGGACCTCCAGAATGACTCTCTGAGACAAATCAATTAAGGATGGAAGGAATCGGATAATGACGAATGGGCAGGCATATCTTCGCGGCAGCGTCGGCTCAGAGACTTCGGCCCGAGAAGTTTATGAATCGTTGAGAAAGCTGGATGCCTGGGTAGTCACAGCTGAATGGAAGGGCTACGATCCCTTTGACGGATGCTCTTCTCCCATTGCCGAGTTCCTGACATTTGGCAATCCTCTGCTGGAACGGATCTTCCTTCAAAGCGTTCGACGGTTTCCGATCAATCTGCGTCCTTTACTCGGTATCAAGCCGGCCATGGCCAGCAAAGCGATGGGTTTCTTCGCGGAAGGTTACCTGAAGTTGTATCAGACCTATGGCCAGACCGAAGATTTGCAGAAATTGAGATTCTGCCTTCAATGGTTGATTGATCACCCTAGCTCGGGCTTCGAGAACTTCTGTTGGGGTAATCATTTCGCCGGCCGGACCAGGGGCGGCCTCATTCCTAAGGGAATACCAACAGTAGTTTGGACATCTCTGATCGGACACGCTTTTCTCGACGCGTATGAAACACTCGGTGATGAGAGGTATCTGCGCATCGCACGCAGTTCGGCGGAATTTGTGGCTAATGAACTGGGTTGGGTCGAATACGGGGATTCCATTTGCTTTAACTACATTCCAGAAAATCGCGATCACCCAGTGAAGGATATGGCTGGCATCCATAATTCGAATGTTCTAGGAGCAGGTTTCATCGCGCGTCTGCACGGCATCGTTCCCACACCGCGCTATGTCGAATTGGCGCAGCGCTCTATTCTTTTCACGGTCAGAGATCAGCTTCCGAACGGTTCGTGGAATTATGGTTTACGGCAGACGCATCATTGGGTGGACTCATTCCACACCGGATACGTTCTGGAATCGCTGGACTGGTATGCGCGTGGAACGAGCGATCATCGTTACGACGACGTCCTGCGCCGGGGATATAAATTCTTCATCGAGAATTTCTTTGAGGCTGATGGATTGCCTCGCTACTACGATCGCAAGGCTACGCCTTTGGACATTCAGTGCCCATCCCAAGGTATTCAAACCCTAGTCACCCTTTCCAGGTTGGACTCACGAAGTATTTCACTCGCCGAGCGTGTAGCCCATTGGACGATCACTAAAATGCAAGACAAGAGCGGCTATTTCCACTACCGCAAGTATCCGTTTATTTCAAACAAGACTCCGACCATGCATTGGGGGCAAGGAACCATGATGGCCGCTTTGGCTATCCTCCACCATCATCAAAAAAATCGACAGGCGACCTCCGTTGCAAACGCCGGAGAGAGCGAAGTGGTTGCGCCGTTCAGGCGCTGATCGAGGCGAACCGAAAACCGTGAATTCCGTCACAAGAATGCTCTACTATGCCGCACGGCGTCACTTTGATCAGAGTCGCCGCGGCGCCATCAAAAAGTGGCTCGCCATGTCCCGCCGAAAATACCCAGCCGTGTATAAGACGATGTACGGGCAGTTCACGACCAAAGAACTGATCGCGCAAGTTCGCGAAATGATCGACTGGGACTTTGAAATTCTGATGGTCCATAGCTCTTATGAACAGTTGCTGCCGATGTATTCCGGAAACATACAGGAACTGCTCGCGGAACTAATGGCGTTCTGTGGACCCAACCGCACCTTTGCAATGCCGGCCTTCATTCTGGGAGCTCCTGAATACGATCCGATCAAATACTACCGGCGCGTGGGCAAATTCGATGTGAGGCGAAGCATTTCCGAGATGGGACTTATGACAGAGTCGTTTCGACGTAAGCCCGGAGTCCGGCGTAGTCTCCATCCGACTCACAGTATCTGTGCGTTGGGACCATTGGCCGAGGAACTTACTGCAAAGCATCATCTCGCTGTCACACAAAAGGGAAAGAATTCTCCCTTCGAATTCATGGCAAAGAGGAAAACAGCCATTCTCGGAATTGGCGTTGAATACTATCGATCTCTCACGCAGCTCAAGAGCGTAGAGGACTTGCTTGAAGATGACTTTCCAATTCCGAGCAAGAAGGAGATCGTTGACGTAAAGATGATCGATGACCGAGGTCTCGCGAGCACATATAAGCTTACCGTAAAGACATATGCGAATGAGTTTCGCGGAACAGTGGTTCGATCACTGCTCTCTCCGCAAGAACTCATTGACAAAAAATTCCATGGCGTACCGCTCTGGTCAACCTCCGCACAGGTAGTTACGGAAAGCCTCCTGGAAGCTGCTTCGAAAGGAATTACCTCATATGGCACAGTCCACATTGGTGAACACAAAGCACCCTCACGGCTCACCCTCATGGGCGACTCGAACTGAAACTATGGCGACCAACGATGGGGAACATCTGGTCTATGTACTGATAACACCTGCCCGAAATGAGGCAGCGTTCATCGAGCAGACGATCCACTCTATGGTCCAGCAAACGCAGCTGCCCTTGAAATGGATCATCGTAAGCGACGGATCAACGGACGCCACCGATGAAATAGTGAAGAAATATGCGGCTCAGTATTCTTGGATCCAGCTGGTTCGCCGGCCAGAACGCACGGAACGGCATTTTGCAGGGAAAGTGGCGGCATTCAATGAAGGATTCGCCCATGCCAAGGATCTGGAGTACGACATCATCGGGAACCTCGATGCAGACATCACTTTCGATCCAGACTACTTCGCATTCCTTTTGGACAAATTCGTGAAAAATCCATTGCTTGGTGTAGCGGGGACGCCGTTTCGGGAACAGGACCAACAATACAATTACAAGTACACCAGCATTGAACACGTCTCGGGCGCATGCCAAATGTTCAGGCGTGATTGCTACCGGGACATTGGCGGCTATGTTCCGATCAAAGGAGGAGGCATCGACATTGTCGCTGTCACGACTGCTCGCATGAGGGGCTGGCAAACGAGAACTTTTCCGGAAAAGGTCTGCCATCATCATCGGCAAATGGGAACGGCCCAGCGGGGCCTCATTGCAGCTCTAGTGGACGGCGGTCGGCGCGATTATGTCTTGGGAATGCACCCTGTGTGGGAAATGTTTCGTTCCGTCTATCAGATGACAAAGCCTCCCCTTGTCGTCGGAGGATTCGCAATCCTTGTAGGCTATGGCTGGGCGATG
>CAZIPZ010000114.1:0-12407 GCA_964541075.1 uncultured Solibacteraceae bacterium
CCACTCAGGGATCAGCGTCTGCCCATCAGACCGCGTCAAGCCCGCCAAGCCTAGGATCATCGTCGTAAAAGTCAGCGGCTCAGGAAGATGGGCGCCTCCGCCCCCACCGCCTCCTCCACCCGTATCGGGAGTATCCACGTAGACCTCAAATTCCCAATCCGACGCCGTGTCATCGTAGAAAGAGAAGTCGCCATCCTCGTGACGGATTCTGCGTCCACCAGCATAGTCAGCTCCAAATGCTGCGGTGGATCCGGTCTCCGCTATCTGCAGAAGCCCGACGGCAAATTGATCGCCCGTGGTTACGTCGATGTCGAAAGCGAAAGTCATATTGAGAAAACCGAAGGCGTCGGGTGTTGAGACATAAGCCCATACAAGCGTTTGCGGCAACCCCGCACCGTCCAGCGAAAACAGATACAACGAACTCGGATCCGCTTCGCTGCCCGAATTGCCGCGAAAGCGGATCTGCTCAAACACTCCGCTGTTAATGATTGTGAACGACTGAAGCAAACCCGGGCCGCCCGGGTGTCCCGGATGCGACCCAAAACCGACTCCGGCCCGTGTGAAGCAACACTGAGCCGAATGCGCATCAAGAACGATCTCCGCAGAAACTGGAGCCGCGACAGCTAGAATCAGGGTCACAGCTACAACGGATGCGGCTATAAGACATGGGAAATGCCGCAAATTGCATCCAACGGTCGCCCTTAAACCTCGTGCGCCAAAGTGCAATGCCATTACGTTCTCCTTTTAAGGTTGTTGTACTTGGCTGTCCGCATAGCAATCGTCAGTCCACTCAGGACTGAATTGCAGCACGCGTGTGGACGCGTTAGAAAGACTGGGTTTGGGTTTCCGCCATGCCTGCAGTGCGCGCGTTTTCGATTCCGTCCGTCCGGACAGTTGTAAAGAAAGCCGACGTCCCCATTCGAAAAGTCGTATCGACAGATTGGAAGCAGCGATGTGAAACAAGGGTGATTGGCACTGTTGTTTGAAGGTCCTTCAGCGTCGTAAAGAACTTCAGGCAGTTGCACTAAAGCGGTGGCGATGTTGAAATTGTGGTCAAAGGATTCAAGGAGTGCGATTGGGCCGGACCGCGAACAAAATGAAATCTGATCAAATGGTCCCGCGCGGCCTTGCCACGGCCCCGCCGCTCGTGAATGCAATTGTGCGTTCCACTGGCCAGACGCTCGACAAGAAAACCCGGGAATTCATGGAACCACGATTCGGCCACAGCTTTAGCCGTGTGCGCGTGCATACGGATGATCGCGCTGCGGAATCGGCTCGATCCATGAATGCGCTGGCGTACACGGTCGGTCACCACATTGTGTTTGGAAAAGGACAATATGCTCCTGAGAAGAACTCGGGCAAAAGACTCCTGGCCCACGAACTGGCGCATGTTGTTCAGCAGGGCGCGAACGGAGAGCGAACAGGCAGTTCACTTCCAGTAACGAGTCGCGGTGATGCAAAGGAAAGGCGCGCCGATTCGGCCGCCCAGTCTGTTATGGAAGGCCGGCCGGTCCATCTTGCTCCGGAGGGAGGACTTCAGATCGCGCGACAAGAGACGACCACACCGGACAACGGCACTGCAGAAGTTCCAGTGGAAGCCGAGCCTTCAAGGCGGCAGATGGCGTCAGACCTTCTGGCGTCCGTTAAGGAGTCTCCTCTGCATGCTCCAGAGATCCTCGGTGAAGTATGGGAAAGCATTAAAGAGCACTGGATCGCCTTTCTCGGCGTGCTCGTGGCTTTTCTATTGGTCGAGACCGTCATCGCTTTGCTCGCGGGGGCGCCGGAACCAACATTACTGACCAAAGTGGTGGCGGGGGTTCTGCAGGCCTTGCTGATCATCGTCATCGGGGTATTCGCAGTGGTCGAAGTCGTTTCGGCGTATTCGGAAGGATCGAATTGGTTGGGTCAGGCGACACAAGCAAACGGCGACCCCGATAAGATTTCCGAAGCTTCGCGCTCCTTACGCGGATGGTGCTCCACATCCTGCTGGCCATTCTGGCGGTCGTCGGTGTGCGGGCTAAGATCAAGAACTTCAAAGTCCCGAAAACGCCCAAAATCCGTCCGCCACGACCGACGCGATTCAAAATCCTGCCAAAGGCGAAAACGATCGAAGTCAGCAGTCTCACGCGAGGCGAGGAAATTCCCCCCGGAACGTTCGGCCAGTACCTTGCGGAGCAGGCTTTGCAACAAGGCATCAACCCTGCAGAATTCGAACAGCTTCATTTCCCGAACATCACAAGTGGCAAAATCCACACCAGCCTGGGTGAAGCCCAAAAGGCAAGCGCTACCCAGGCACAGCTTATTCAAGTTCTCAGTGACTCCTATTTCGGCAATCTTGCGAATCAATTCGCCGCAGGGCTGGGCAGAAGCTTGAATTGGGAGGCCGCCCAGATTATGACGGCGGGCGGCGGGTATTCCGTCGTCATTCCCTTTCTGTAAGAGACCGCAGCTCTGGGATCGGCATGTTTCATCCCCTGGCGCGCGTCACTCTACTTCGCGCTTAACAGACCTTTTACGAATCTCCCGAGATTCACACAAGCGGTCCTTACGTGCGACTGGTCCAATAAGCTCGTTGAAGAAAAAAATCATGCACCTGGCTTGAACGGACCGAGAAACCAATAGAAGTCTGGAGAGCGAAAGAAATGAATGCACGACGACGATTCCTTAAAGCCCTTGCCGCCACAACCGTTGGAAGTCCGCTCATTGAGCCTGCAGGCCTGTTTGCCGAGACGCTTACCGCGGCGCCGGCGAAAGCGGAGGGACCGTACTATCCAACGACTCTGCCGCTCGACACGGACACCGACCTCATCGTGATCAATAACAACCTTAGGTCGGCCGTGGGACAGATCACATACCTGAGCGGAAGGATGCTGCAGCCCGACTGCCAGCCGGTGCGCAACGCCGTAATAGAGATTTGGCAGGCCGACAGTTCGGGCGCCCATATTCACCCATCGACGCGCGATGTGAACTTTCAGGGATACGAACGGTTTTCGAAGGGTTCCTCCGGCGAGTACCTTTTTTGAGATGTCGGTGACGCCCGTGGCGGCCCCTCGGATGATCATGACCAATATGAATGATCGGTCCGCACCGGCTACCTCGCCGGAGACGCGTGGCGCCTTGATCTGAAGGATGCGTCGCGAGGCGTTCCGGTCTATCTCCATCTTTGGAAGAACAACGTGGATCTGGGAATATCCGGAGCCTACGGACCGACCACGAATGCCTCAGGAAACTGGTCTCTCAGCGGAAGCTATGGGTCGGGTGATGCGGGCCATTGGCAATTGCAAGCCGTGACAGGCGGCCGTTCCTCGAACGAAACCTCTACGCCCGTAGTCGCCCGGATTTCGGAGAACTACTCCCTCTAGTGACCGGTTCCACCGGACAGCTCTTTCACGAGCTCTCCAATGACAGCCTTGGCGTCGCCAAAAAGCATCCATGTGCGATCGCCAAAATAAAGCTCGTTATCGATGCCCGCAAACCCGGGATTTTTGCTTCGCTTGATTGCAAAAACGGTGCGCGCTTTGTCCGCGTCGATGATCGGCATGCCGAAGATGGGGCTTGTCTTGTCGCTTCGCGCGGCAGGATTGACCACGTCATTCGCGCCAACGACCAATGCGACATCAACCTGCGGCATGTCGTGGTTGATGTCATCCATCTCGACAAGATCCGTGTAAGGGATATCCGCCTCCGCCAGCAGCACGTTCATGTGACCCGGCATGCGCCCGGCGACGGGATGAATGGCGAACTTTACGGTGGCCCCGCGTTTCTTGAGCTGGTCGTAGAGTTCGCGGACCTTGTGCTGCGCCTGTGCGACGGCCATTCCGTATCCCGGGATGATGACTACTGTGTTCGCCTGCTCAAGCACCTGAGCTGCGCCTTCAGTTGTTTCCGGCTTATAGACCTTCTGTTCGCCGCCGGCTTTGGATTGCTGCACCTGGCCAAACGCGCCAAAAAGCACGTTCGTAAACGAACGGTTCATGGCCTTGCACATAATGATTGCGAGAATGAGGCCGCTCGATCCGTCCAGGGCGCCTGCGGTGATCAGCAGGCGATTGTCGAGAACAAACCCCATGGCGACGGCCGCCAGCCCCGCATAAGAATTGAGGATTGCAATCACCGTCGGCATATCGGCCCCGCCAATCGGAATGATCAGAAGCACACCGAAAAGCAACGACAATGCGATGAGCGCCGGGAAAATAAAGGGCGCCCACGATGCCGTCGGATGCAGGACCAATGCGACCGCCAAACCTATGGCTAAAGCGAAGAGTCCCAGGTTGATGACGTTTTGAAACGGATACGTCACCGGGCGTTGAGGCACCCATCGGACTTCCTGCAGCTTGCCGGCGGCCATGATGCTGCCCGTGAATGTGAGATAACCCAGCACGACCTCGGCAATAAGCGCGGTCATCCGAAACGGCGTGAGGAACTCGGCGCCCTCGCCCATGCGCAGGTAATACTCGGCAGTTCCAACCAGGCCCGCCGCCACACCGCCGAACGCGTGAGAAAGTGCGGTCCGTTGCGGCACTGCGGTGAGGGGCACACGCGAAAGCGGGACGCCCACAACAAAGCCAGCGACAATTGCGCCAATGATCCAGAGATGATGAAACACGCCGGGCTGGGCCCAGGTGACGATGATCGCAATCGCAGTTCCGGCGACGCCCGAGTACACGCCTTTGCGAGCGGTTGAAGGAGCGTTCATCCAGTGCAGCGCAAAGACGAAGAGGACGGATGCGACGATGTATCCGAGCTGGGTGAGAGCGACAATCACGAGTGGCTGCCCTTATCCCGCTTGTCGTCGGTTTTGAACATCTTCAACATGCGATCCGTGATTAAAAATCCGCTCACAATGTTCGTCATGGAAGCGAAGAGGGCGATGGCGCCCATGACGCGGATGCGCAAAGGGTAGTCCCCTCCCGTAACGAGGATTGCGCCGACCACGGCGATTGCTGAGATGGCATTCGTCAAGGACATCAGCGGCGTGTGGAGCAGCCGGGAGACACGCCGGATGACGCCCAGGCCGATGAAAGACGCCAGCACGAATACATATAGCGTCGACCAAAAATCGTTGCTCATAGATTCCATGTCACACCCCGGCCTTCAGCATCGCCTCTCGCGTTCGGGTGTGAACCACTTCACCCCCGTGCGTGATCACGCAGCCCTGCTGAATGTCGTCGTTGAAGTCCAGCTGAAATGCTTTCTCTTTTGTGAACGCCTGCACAAATGAAGTCAGATTGCGAGAGAAGAGGAGGCTCGCATGATACGGAACGGTTGCCGGAAGATTGAGCGGCGCAATGATGGTGACGCCGCCGGCCTGCACTACTTTTCCGGGTTTCGATAGTTCGCAGTTGCCGCCGCCCTCAGCCGCAAGATCCACGATGACGGCGCCCGTTTTCATCGTGCGCACTGTTTCCGCGCTGATCAGCCGCGGCGCGAACACGCCGCCGATGAGCGCGGTCGTGATCACGACGTCGGCCTGGGCGCATTCCGCTATCAGTAGTTCCCTCTGCCGTTGCTGATCTTCGGGCGACAACTCCTTAGCGTACCCTCCCCCTGCAGCCGCGCTCTGTTTCAACTCGATGCCGATGTATTTTGCGCCCACACTTTCGATCTGTTCTTTCACTTCTGGGCGGACGTCGGTAGCAACCACGTTCGCGCCCAGCCGTCGAGCTGTCGCGATCGCCTGCAATCCGGCGACTCCCGCTCCGATCACAAAAACCTTTGCTGGGAACACCATGCCGGCGGCCGTGGTGAGCATGGGAAAGTAACGGTTCAGTTCAACTGCCGCGAGAAGGACGCCTTTGTAGCCGGCGAGATTGGCCATCGACGAAAGCGTATCCATGGATTGCGCCCTCGTGGTTCTGGGAATAGCGTCGGTCGAAAAAGCAGTCACCCGCCGTGATGCCAGAGCTTTCACCGCCTGCAGGTGCCGAAGCGGCATCAGCGATGCAATGAAGATTGCGCCCTCTCGCATCCATCCAATCTCGTTTCGCCCGGCAACGTCCAGGCTCGGCGCATTGACCTTCAGTACGATGTCTGCGGAGGAGACGAGAGCTTCTGGGTCCGGCCCTTGAGAAACGCCCGCGTCACGATAAGCGGCATCCGGAAACCCAGCCGTTTCGCCTGCGCCGGCCTCAATGGAAATTTCATAACCCGCCTGAATGAGCTTCTTGGCCGATTCAGGAGCCAGGGCCACTCTCCGCTCTCCGGGCGCTGCTTCCCTCGTGATCGCTATCCGCATATGCCTTCGCCGCACCGCAGTTTAAACGATTGCTGGTCCTGAGTATTTACCATTTACGTGCAGGACCGTTTGATCAAGTCTTCTTCCGCGCCTCAGAAATTGCTGGCTGTTCCTTTGGAGGCTTCTGGAGGGCTAAAGCGAGGTTGCTGCATTCGGAGCAGGCTTTCCTCCTTGTGCTGCCTTTCGTCCAAACCGATTTGTCTGAACAGGTCCGCCTGACTGCTGAAGCTTCCATAGTCTGTTTCGAACGCACTACAGAAAGCCTTGGTTTCCAGAAACGGATTCTCACGCACAAATTCCATATACTCGTGCTCGGCATGATCCTCGAAGTGGGCGTTGAGTTCGTAACTGAGGCCGGGTCTAATGACATAGAGCAGCCAGCTCACGTGGTAGTAAAAGAAGGCGATGATCTGGGGCAGCAATCGATACCGCAAGAATCCTTCATGGGCATTTTCGTTCGCAACCATCTCTTCAAGAATCAATAGATGCCATTGTTCGTTGTCCTGCTGCCGCCGGGCTTCAGAAACAAAATCGAAGATCCGCCGCGCGAAGTTGGGCTCACCGTATTTATGGGTCATGGCAATATAAGCAACATGCTCCCACGCTTGGTACGGCACGCGGGCAATGACTTCAAGAACCTTGAATTTCGAAAGAGTTCGTGGCTGTCCATAAAAAAGATCCAAAGTGGAGAAAAGAAGGCGGGCGAGAAAGCAATACTGAAGGCGGCGTCGTGAAAGAGTGTTTTGTTGTTCGAGCTTGAGGTGCACAGACCGCATTGCCAATGTTAACCGAGATCGGAATCTGCCGTCACTTCGGGATCTGCGGGGGCTGTAGCATGCAGCATCTTTCCTATTCCCAACAGCTGGATTCAAAAGAGGGGGAATTGCGGAGCCGTCTGGCTCATCTGTTGCCCAAACCGCAAAGTTCGACTCGCCTGTTTGCGCCGGTGTTTCCCGAAACGGCGTCGCCGCAATGCTTCCGCCAGAAGGCGGCGTTCGTTTTCGGGACGGGGCATCGAGGTCGCGGACTAGTCATGGGGCATTATGAACGAGGCTCTCATCGCGTTGCGCCTGTTGAGGAATGCCCGGTGCACAGTGCGCGAGCCAACCGCGTTGCATTCGCTCTCCGTGATCAACTGGTGCGGGCAGGTATCCGCGCTGCCGGGCCATCGCTAACCGGGATCCTCCGTCACTTGATTATTCGAACAACGGGCGACGATCATGAAGCCGTCGCCATGCTCGTGGTGACGCGTAATGACAAATCCCTGCGAAGGCCCGTGCGAGCGCTGCTGGATTCTTCAAACTGTCCCGATGGGTTCTTTATCAATATTGATGATGAGCCCGGACCGTTTATGGTCGGTCCCCGCACCATTCGGATCGCTGGGCGCAGCCATGTGCGAGAGACGGTCGGCGGGATCTCGTACCTTGTTTCGCCGGATTCGTTTTTCCAGACCAATGTTCGCGGCGCCGCCGTTCTCCAGCGTCATGTGATTGCGGGCGTGCGCGGCGCAGCTCGCGTGCTCGACTTGTATTGCGGCAGCGGTCTTTTTTCATTACCGCTTGCCGCGGCGGGCGTGCGCGTTGCAGGCATTGATGAGAACCGTCAGGCGATTCAGGATGCGCAAGCGAATGTTCGCTTGAATCGCATTGACTCGGGTCGCGTACGATTCTTTTCCTCGCGCGTTGAGGATGCGATCGCGAGAGCAGCGCGTGAAGCATGGGACGCGATTATTCTCGATCCCCCGAGGCAGGGTTGTCCCAAACCAGTTCTCGATGCGGTTTTCCATCGCATTGCGCCGCCCCGAGTGGTCTATGTATCGTGTAATCCGGTTGCATTGGCGGATGAACTGCCAACTATCCTGGCCGCCGGATACGCCATTGAGCGGATTGATGGAGTTGACATGTTTCCGCATACGGATCACATTGAGATTGTCGTCCGGCTTACACGCGAAAAGGGAAGGGGATGAAGGATCCTGCCTCGATGAAAAATCTCATTTCTCATCATTCCAATGACCAATAATCATTATTCATTAGCCAATTTTCATTTCTCATCCCCTTAGGAGAGACACAATGGCATCTTCAACTGAACCGACTCCCGAGAAAGTCATGCAGATGATCACCGGCGGCTGGGCGACGGCGATTCTAGGATCGGCGTCAAGGCACGGAATTTTCAATGCGCTGGAAGAAGGAGCTCTGGATGCCGCCGGAGTCGCAAAGAAAGCCGGCGTCTCAGAGCGAGGGGCGCAGGCAGTGCTCGATGGACTGGCTGGCCTGGGGCTTGTGACATTATCGAATGGACGCTATCAGAACACCGCAGAAGCGTCCGCATTTCTCGTGAAAGGCAAGCCTTCATATTTCGGAGGCATGGCCGACGTTATGGCATCGAGTTTGACGGAATGGGCGACGCTGCCAGAAGCAGTGAAGACAGGAATGCCATCGGCGAAAACCACAGCGGAAATGCCCGACAACGATTTCTGGCACGCCCTGGTTCCCGCGATTGCATCGCTGTCCTATCCGGTCGCGCAAATGGCGGCTGAGCGCCTGAACATCGCCGGCGCTGGTCCTGTCACCTGGCTCGACGTCGGCGGCGGTTCTGGCGTATGGTCGGCGGTTTGGCTCGGCGCGAACAAGCAGGCAAAAGGATTTCAACTGGACTGGCCGGTGGTTAACGGCATCGCAAAGGATTTCGTCGCCAAATTCGGCGTGGTGGATCGATTCCAAACAATCGACGGCGATTTTCACACGGTGGACTTTGGTACAGCCAAGTACGACTATGCCATTTACGGTCACATCGCTCACCAGGAAGCCCCTGCCGACAATGTCGCGATCTTCCGCAAATTTCGCGAAGCGATCAAGCCTGGAGGAACGCTCGTGATCAACGATTTCATCCTTGATGACCAACGCTCCGGCCATCCCTTTGCGATGATGTTTTCTTCACAAATGTTACTCGTGTCCAAGGGTGGCAATGCATGGCGTGAATCGGATTATCGAGCCTGGCTGACCGAGGCAGGATTCGCCTCCGTGGAATTCGCGCCCACCCGAACGCCGGCCACAGTGGTGTTTGCAAAATAACAAAGAATGGGAACTGGAATTCTAATGGACGCTCTCGAACGGGATGCCTTCGCCGTCCTTGAAATGGAAGCAGGGCGCCACCGTTTCGAAAGAAAAAGTTTCCCGTTGTTGTCGCTGGGTCACTTATATAGGCTCCTAAAGATGGTGGCGTGCGCGAGCAAACATAGGACTTGGAACGTGCTGGGATCCGCACGTTTTTGCAGCGAAACGCGCAAACGAAAGAACAATCAATCGCTGGGACTTCTGGCGCAAGAAGCAGAGGGTCAAGGAATGCCCCGTAACGGCGAGTCAACAAACAGTTGGCGCCTACAAAACCATTTGTTGCGGTGAAGAGATCGTCATTCCACCAAGCGTCTAATTTTCCGATTGTTGCAATCACGTTCGGTTAGAGGAGGACTAGTGTGCCTGCGCAGGAAGCCGCATGCGGTAACGCAGAAGTATGCGTTGATGCGTTAAAAAACAGAGTTCGCCATAAAGTCATAGATAGCCATGCCGATGAACCGATCGAAGTGGAGAACGACCGTCTGTTTTCCGGTGATGCTTTTAAGGGTGAGATCGTTCTACAAACCAAGGCGACTATTGTGAGCGAGGAAGCCAAACCGCCGCGATTTGTTATTGGCGACAATGTGCTGGTCATCGGACCGACCACGACGTATTCCAGTCAGTCCGGGACTGTCGTCGAACTTAACGAGCGCCTCGGAGTTTATCGTTATTTGGTGGAGTTCCCGGGTGGAAAGACCGCTATGTTTTATGGGTTTGAGCTCGAGAAGAGCGAATAATACGCCCGACAAGAATCCTGCTTCCTGGTCACCTTGATCCTACATTCGTCCCGATGGACCAGTCGGTCCGCTTTCCACTGTAAATACGAATTTGACGTTTCTTGTTGATAGTTCCGATCACGCTGGGACTGCATCTCATCCGCCGAGCTATCTGCTGATGCGTCATATCCGTCGACGCCAGCAAACAAACGATACGCTGAACTTCTGCTTCGGATAGAAAGCGCCCTTGTCTGGCCATGAATTTCCGCCTTCTTCTGGAAATACGAAGGCGTAGGCTAAGGTCGGGACGCAAATCGACGCAACAACGCATGTTCATTGGCATAGCGGTGGCACAATTCTGCCATCACGAAAGGTATTTCCACAAAGCTAGTGTGCTGGGTTATTCACAGAAAAGACGAATCGTCTGGTCTCGGCGTCGACATTTGGACAGTTGCTCCCGTTAGGCCATTATTTATGACGTCTTCACAGGAAAATTGGAATACCGGCGCTGGTTAGTGTAGAAATAGCAGACTTTCCGACAAGGCAAGAACGACTAAAGGTGAAAGGTCATGATGCTGCTACTGCTGTGTGCGATTTTGTTGCCGTCTCAGATCATCGATTACGCGACTGCCCGTCTTGAGCGACGTCTGCATGCGGTCAAGATTCAGGGAGAGATCTCTATCGACGGCGTTCTCGACGAAGCCGATTGGAACGCGGCTCAACCTGCCACCGATTTCATTCAGCAAGAACCCGGAAATGGGCAAAAGATGACGTTTCCCACAGAGGTAAGGGCGATCTACGACCAGGAGAACCTTTATTTTGGTGTGACATTGCACGATCCGGACGCACGTAAGGCGGTGATCAATGATCTCACGAAGGACTTCCGCCTTTTCGACAATGACTTTTTTGGAGTCATTCTGGACACATTTCTCGATCACAAGAATGGGTTTGAATTCATTGTCAATCCTGGTGGAGGCCGCTTTGATTCCCAAATGGCGAATGAGAGCGAGTTCAACTCGAGTTGGGACGGCGTTTGGTACGTGCAAACCAAGGTGGCCGACAATGCATGGACCGCGGAGATCGCGATACCGTTCAAGACGCTCCGCTTTTCAAACGCGCCGGTGCAAACGTGGGGCATTAACTTCTGGAGAACCATTCGCAGGGTGAATCAACATGGCTACTGGGCGCCAATACCTCGCCCATTTGGGTATTCCCGTGTTTCTTTGGCGGGCACTCTGGAAGGTTTGGAAGGAATCAAGCCGGGAACCAATATTCGAGTGAAGCCATACGTTATCGGAAGCGCCAGCCAGGCTCCTCAGAACAATGGAAGCGCCACCACTTCCAAGATGGAAGGCGGTGTTGACGTGAAATACGGTTTCGGCGCGGGCGTCACGCTGGATGCCACGCTTAATACGGACTTCTCGCAGGTGGAAGCCGATGAGCAGCAGGTGAATCTCACCCGGTTCAGTTTGTTCTTTCCGGAAAAGCGCGAATTCTTTCTGGAAAACTCCGGCATTTTCGGATTCGGCGAGCTTGGCCAAATCACTCAAGGAGGCGGCGGGGGAGGCGGTGCGGGGCAAGGCCGTCTTAACGGCGGGGGCAACGACATGATTTTTTTCTTCAGCCGCCGGATCGGCATTGGAGATGACTCCCGGGAGATCCCGATACTCGGCGGCGCGCGCCTCACCGGTCGAACGGGGCCATGGTCCTTCGGTGTGCTGAACATAGGAAGCCGCGCATCGGATTCAACGCCCGCGGCAAACTTCACGATTGCACGAGTGCGCCGGAACATTCTGGCAAACTCGCAGATTGGGGCAATCGTCATCAATAAAGATAAATTGAAATCGGGCGACTACAACCGGGGCTTTGGCGGTGATGCGATGTTGCGGTTCAGTCGATCGGTTTTCGTCAGTCTGTTCTATTCGAAGACGGCTTCACCGGGCCGGGAATCACAGGACCGCGCTTATCGCATCGGGGCAGCATACAAGAACAGTCTCTGGGATTTTCGATCGCTATATACCGACATCGGAGACAACTTCAACGCCGAGGTGGGGTTCGTTCCGATCACTGGTGTGAAACGCCTCTACAACCTCGCCGGCATCCGCCTCCGGCCGCGCTCGGCTTCCAAATGGATTCGTGAAATCGCTCCGGCCGCTGAGCGCCAGATTTTCTGGCGGCAGGACAAACAACTTCAAACGAGCTACTTCGATTTACGCGTTCCCGTGACGTTTCAGGACGGCGCTTCATTCGAGGTGGCCCGCAATTCCAACCTGGAGCGCCTGTTCAGACCTTTTCGAATTCAGAGCAGCGTCACTATTCCGACCGGAAGCTATCTGTTCAATG
>CAZIPZ010000115.1:0-12099 GCA_964541075.1 uncultured Solibacteraceae bacterium
CCGGCGATCTCTGGATGCTGAACACGTCCACATCGGAACGGAAGCAGCTCACTAGGACACCGGAGCCCGAATCGTTTCCCGAATGGACGCCTGACGGCAGGCGCATTACTTTTACTCGAGGCGCAGACACGTTTGTTTTAAGTCCCGAAACGGATGGAACAGAGCTTTTCAGAACGGTTGCAACGTCCCTCGCGTGGTCTTCCACTGGACGAATAGCTTTTGTCCGCGAAAGGGCATTGTGGCTGGCCGATCCGAACGGCCAAAACGAAAAAAAAGTTGTAGAAGCCGATGCCGATCCGGCGATCACGGTGCGGACGCCCCGCTTCTCACCGGATTCCGTGCAAGTGGCGTTCATCAAATCTCAACTGAACCTGCGAGGTGAAGTATGGCTGCTGAATGTCACGACCGGCGATTCACGAGCAATCGTCGCAGACCGCGCTGCTGAGAATCCGTCTGACGTCGGGTGGTTGGACGCAAATCATCTCGTATATCTGACGAACCGGGGCGGACCTTACGCCCTCTGGTACCTTGACCTCATAGAACTAAAAAATATTCCCCTAACGCAACCGCTGGAGGGCGTGCCCCTGGATAGGATGGGCATCGGCACGTGGCGGGAACGAATTGTAATGCCTCGGCATTTTGTGGATTCCAACATCATGCTATCGGATGGTTCAGTAGTAGCCAGAACCGAAAAATTGGAATTCGAACCGGCAGTTTCGCCGGATGGCAGAATGGTGGCGTACACAGTGGAGAATGGAGGCAAGTTCGAGATTTGGACAACAGGCATCGATGGAAGCAATCCAACGTTTCGGACTCTCGGCCGCGAGCCGCGCTTCTCACCTAATGGGTTTCAAGTTGTCTACACGCACACGAACCTCAGCGGGAATGCAGACACCTGGAGAATGGATATTCGAAACGGAAACTCAGAGAGGCTGACCGACGCTGATGAAATCGATGTGGCTCCCGATGCCTCGCCGGACGGTCGCAGCACCGCATTCGCATCTGCGAGGGGCGGACCTATCGCCATCTGGGCAATACCGACGACGCTCGGAAAGCGTCTTCGCTTGAATAACGCCGGCTATGGCCCCCGGTATTCCCCGGATGGAAAATCCATTCTCTTTTGGCATGACAAAAGCCTGTGGACAATGGATGCAGGCGGCGCGAATGTGCGCCGGATTCACGAGGGTCTCGAGACCCCCGTTGCGGGGGTTTGGACTGGTGCGGGGCCGGCGTTCTATCTAAACGGCGAGATTCGATCTGCCGCCGGAAAGCTATTCTCTCTGCCCAACAGAATCGTCTGGCCGGGATTCGACGCCCTGCCTGATGGGCGCTGGCTGATCGTTCCGGTCGACATTAGGGAAACCGGTTTATGGGCGATCGATCTGGTCTTCAAGGAGCAATAGGCGGGGAATGAAACTCAACCCCGCGTCGGCAACACAATGACTCTTCGCCAAGGCGCATCCCCTCTACTCTCCGATCCGAGCCCGTGTTCCTCGACCAATTGATGCTGCAACCGGCGAATATGCGCCGACTGAGGTGATAGCTCCACGGGCTTTCCGAACGACATCACACGATCAACGGCCTCAGTCACTTCAGTAAGCGCCTCTTCTTCCTCAGTCTTCTGATCGTGCAATCCAAATGTTTGCATCAAGAATGACTTCATTTGGCTGACAGTGTTGCTGCGAATTATGGCGATTTCTAGTCCATGGTCTTCCAAATCCTTCAAAGTGCGAGGTTGCCTTTTTTCATGAGCTTTTAAAGTGAGAACAACATCGGATTCCTTTGGGGTCTTGGCGATCGTCGCGGAAACATGGAGATCATTGATTGCACGTGCAAGTCTGTCCTTGCTCACACCATAGGGATAGATCCGAACGGTTTTGGTTTCCGTCCGCTGTGTCTTTTCTTGGAAACGATCTTTACCACGCTTTTTCGCTTCCTCAGGCCCGGATTCTGGCTCGACGACTTCATAACCTTCGACCTTGCGGACTCGCACCTCGGGACGAATGGAACGCCCGCGAAGAAAAGCATCCACCACGAATGCCGTATCGTGATAGACCGAGAACTCGTCCCTGCTTCGAATTTCAACAAGAGTATCGAAGGTCGGGGGTGATTTGCGTTCAAGCACAGTCTTTTGCGTTCCTCGACGTCGCGCCTCTTCATCGCTCAGAGTCACCGCGTGAATTCCCCCAAGCAGGTCGGATAGGGTCGGGTTCATGAGCAAATTGTCGAGAGAGTTTCCATGTGCAGTCGCAATGAGTTGAACGCCCCGTTCGGCAATCGTACGCGCAGCGAGAGATTCCGCCTGGGTGCCGATCTCGTCGATGACAATACATTCAGGCATGTGGTTCTCGACGGCTTCGATCATTACGGCATGCTGCAACTCGGGCGTGGGAACCTGCATTCGCCGGCTCGTTCCAATTCCGGGATGCGGGATGTCGCCATCGCCCGCAATTTCATTGGAAGTGTCGACAATGATGACGCGTTTGTTAAGTTCCGTCGAAAGCACGCGTGCGCTTTCTCGAAGCAGCGTGGTCTTACCGACTCCCGGTCTCCCAAGAAGAAGAAGGCTCTTGCCGGACTCGATCACATCCCGGAGGATATCTACTGTCCCGTATACTGCGCGGCCTACACGGCACGTGAGGCCTACGATTGCGTCCCGACGATTTCTAAGGGCCGAAATTCGGTGCAATGTCCGCTCAATGCCGGCCCGATTGTCCTGCGTGAAAGCGCCTACCCGGTGGATGACGTAGTCGAGATCCTCTCGCGCGATCGGTTGCTCGCTAAGATACAACGCGCGGGAAGGAAACCGGGCTTCGGGCTGGCGACCGAGGTCCATGACGACTTCGATAAGATTTTTGATCTCAGCTTCGCGATGCAACGCTTCGCGGATATGGGGAGGCATCACTTTGAGAAGCAATTCCAAGTCATCTGTGATCTCTCTGCTCGGCAATTCCCTTCTCCTGGTTTCGGTTCAAAATCTGCTAACCTGAACTGACGGCGATCGAATCGAACGACTAGAAACCGAGTCTGAGCATCAACTTAAGTTCGAAACCAATCTAGCTCGCACTCTAAAGCATAGCACGCGGCTTCGATCAATAACGGAGCCGCAGATACTTCAAACGTCGTCATCGTGAGAGCAGCGGTGCTATTTCAACCTTCAACCCAACGGTGCAGACATGCCTAATCGTCTTGCCAATGAAACGAGCCCTTATTTACTTCAGCATTCAAATAATCCAGTAGATTGGTACGCCTGGTGCGCGGAAGCTCTTGAGCGAGCTAAAGAGGAGGACAAACCAATACTGCTGAGCATTGGCTACTCCGCATGTCATTGGTGTCACGTCATGGAGCATGAGTCGTTTGAAAATGAAGATATCGCCAAAGTCATGAACGACAGCTTCATCAATATCAAGGTGGACCGGGAAGAACGGCCGGATCTCGATCAAATCTATATGACCGCAGTTCAAATGATGACGGGCTCCGGAGGGTGGCCGCTCACTGTTTTCCTGCTTCCAAATGGTCAGCCCTTTTTTGGCGGCACCTACTTCCCTCCAGATGATCGTTATAACCGTCCTGGCTTTCGGAGAGTCCTGGAAACGATTTCGGAAGCTTATCGAACCAAGCGTCAGGACGTTTCGGATAACGCCGATGTTCTGCTCAATCATCTCCGTCAAACATCGAAGCTCCGCGCGGAACCAACAACGATCGACAAAACGTTGCTCGATGAGGTGTTCCGTTCCCTCTCGCAACGTTTCGATTCCTATCATGGCGGCTTTGGAACCGCTCCAAAATTTCCGCCGAGCATGAGTCTCGATTTCCTGCTGAGGTATCACCATCGCACCGGGAACGAAGAAGCGCTGGAGATGGTCATATTGACGCTGGATAAGATGGCCTATGGCGGACTCTATGATCAAATCGGCGGCGCTTTCCATCGCTATTCCACAGACGAGCGCTGGCTGACGCCTCACTTCGAAAAAATGCTCTACGACAATGCGCTTCTGGCTCGAACTTATCTTGATGCTTATCGCGCTACACGACTGCCGCTCTACAAGCGAATTGTTGAAGAGACCCTTGACTTCGTTGCCCGTGAAATGCGCGATCCAAACGGCGGCTTTTTCTCAACTCTGGACGCCGACAGCGAAGGCGCCGAAGGCAAGTTCTACGTGTGGAGCTTGGAAGAGTTCCAAAAGGTCGTTGGCCCGAACGCCGATCTTCTCGCAAAGTATTTCAACATCACTGAAGACGGTAATTTCGAGCATAACAACATCATCAATGTTCCGAGACCGCCAGAAGCGTTCTTCAGGGTCGAAGGCGTCTCGCTCCCGGAATTGGAATCAAAGATCACCGCTGCAAGACATCAACTCCTAGCCGCGCGGGAGAAAAGAGTGAGACCCGGCCGGGACGAAAAAATTCTGACGGACTGGAACGGGTTGATGCTTCGGGCATTTGCCGAAGGCGCCATGTATCTTGGGCGTGAGGATTATCGGCAGATTGCCGAAGCCAACGCGGGATTTCTCTTATCCACGCTGTGGAACGGCGATCAACTGCTGCATAGCTACAAAGATGGACGCGCACGCTTTAATGGATATCTTGACGATTATGCGAATTTCGCGGACGGATTGTTTGCTTTGTATCAGTTGACGCTCGACTCGAGTTGGTTGGATCGGACCCTGCAGATTTTGGAACCGATGATTGCGCGCTTCTGGGATTCCGATAATGGGGGATTCTTCTTCACATCGAACAACCACGAAAACTTGATCTCACGAAACAAGGACTATTTTGACAACGCCACACCTGCCGGCAATTCCGTCGCTGCAGATCTTCTAGTGCGCCTCGCCGCCATCCTCAACGAACCAAGATACCGAAAGTTATCGGAACAGATATACCAGATGACAGCAAACCTTATCCGTCAGTATCCGTCAGGGTTCGGAAGAATGCTTGCAGGGTTTGACTTTTTCATCGGTCCATCGAAAGAAATAGCCGTCGTTGGAGACATTAAGCCCTTTCTACCGGTGTTTCGCGGCCGCTACCTGCCACGCGTAGTCTTAGCGGGAGGAGCATCAAACATCGCCTTATTGAAAGATCGGCCAAGGATCAACGGGCGCTCGACAGTGTACGTCTGTGAAAACTTTACATGCAGCCTTCCGGTAACGGAACCTGCGGATCTGGACAAGCAGTTGAGGAATTAATCCGAATCGGTCGAATTATGCGGAAATCGACCTCATTGCACGGACTAGAATAGCTGCCGCGAACTATGGAAAGCATAGGTGTAATCGGCTTAGGAAAAATGGGAAGACCTATAGCGGGTCATTTGCTCAAAGCTGGCTATCGGGTTTTCGTCCATAACCGATCTCAGGAAGCAGCCAGGGAACTGGCCGGAGTCGGAGCCACGAATACATCGACGCCGGCGGAACTGGCATCGATGACCGATCTCATCATCACTTCGCTTCCAGATACTCCAACCCTGGAAATGGTGTGCCTTGGCGAGAAAGGTGTTCGTGAGGGCGCCCGAAACAGTTCTATTCTGATCGATACGAGCACGAGTCACCCTGAAACGACACAACGGCTTGCAAACGTATTGGCGACGCAAGGAATGGAAATGCTCGACGCACCGGTAAGCGGTGGAGAACCGGGTGCGATAGCCGCAACTCTTTCCATTATGGTTGGGGGGCCAGAGGCGACATTCATGCGCGCGCTGCCGGTGCTACAAAAGATAGGGCGAACTATTACTTACATGGGCGCTACTGGCAGCGGCCAACTCGCAAAACTGGCCAACCAAGTCATCGTTGCGCTGAACTACGTCGCGATTGGGGAAGGCCTCGTATTTGGCGCCAAGGCGGGACTTGATCCAGCAAAACTCATTGAAGTGTTACAGGGAGGCCTTGCCCAAAGTAGCTGTCTTGCGCAAAAGGGACAACGAATCATCGACGGTAACTACGAACCGGGAGCGCGATTGACAATCCAAATCAAAGATCTCCAGTACGCGCTGGAAACTGCGCACGCGTATGGCGTTCCGCTCCCCTTTACATCGATGGTTCAACAATTTTACGAGGCCGCCAAAGCGGCTGGCCGTCAGGACTGGGATCACTCCGCAATTGTGACGCTCTTTGAAGACCTTGCGGGGGTCAAGATTCGAAGAAAGCAGTAGTTTCCTGCCTCCAGGCCTTTCTTTATCGCCGCCAATCCCAACATCAGCGGCCCCATCCATAGAAAGTGTTGGGCGGCTTCCAACACGGAGAGAGCCTGGCTGTAATGATGGAAAAATCGCCCGTAAACGATTTCAATGTGCACCCAATAAACAACAATCGACGCTTGCCCCAACAGCCGGAGTGGACTCCACCGATCGGCATTCCGGCGCACCGACCATTTATAAGCACTGTACAGAAGGATCAGCAGCCAGCCGAGACGTACAAGAAAGAAGTGTGGCGACGTCAGCGAGTAGTCGAAGAAACCATATTCGAATATCGGCGACAACGACATTGCGGATCCTGCAGCGAACGCGCAGATCCCAGCCACGGCGATGCTTTTGAAGAATTTGTCCTCGGTATTGCGATTTCTTGCAGCAATCAGCAGGTAGCCGAATGTCATCCCCGCCAGAGCGAATGAAATCCAGGGAAAGATGCTGAAATACGAAGGGTGGTTATGTCCATTGAGATATGAAAGAAAGAACTCCGGAAGATTCGGTTTCGCCGGATAAACAAAGGGCGTTGCCAGAACAACGATCGCCGTTGCGAAGCCCGAAGCCGCCATATTGTTACGAGTCTTCTTAAAGACAGCGGAAACGAGGCCGATTAGTAGCGTGGACACGGCGATGCAGTTCAACGTATCCACACGGAAGACATCATTCCAGCTTGAAGCCGGATACCAGGCAAGATACTGTTGCAAGCGAAACAGATAAGCCAGCGCAAGGATCCACCCACTGCGTCGAACAACCCGTCGGATCATTTCGCTCGGCGGCGCACCCTTTTTGCGCATCCGGTTCAGAACAAGAGCAAGAGAAGCCCCGACAAGGAACAGAAAGATCGGAGCAGGCAACCCCCCGAGAAACTGGCTTAGCCAGAACCATTCACCGCTGCGATCCTCCGCACGAACCCAACCATCAAGAATGTGTCCTTGCAGCATAATGACGGCGGCCAAACCGCGCATCCAATCGAGGTAGGTCAGTCGGCTGGAGTTCTCAATCAATCGGCGATTGTCTCATACTTCACGCAATTCGTAGCAATCTCAGGTCTGGACGACCTTAAACCTCTCGGCTGCGAAAGTGGACCGCGCCCTGCAAGAACAATTCCCATGAGGTTAACGGCGAAGGTAATCATATTCTTCTCAACTCTATTATCTCTCTCTACGACAGACACGTATGCAGCTGGCCGCCACACTCTTAGGGGAGCGGTGATTACGTCCGATGGAACAATGGTACCGGAGTTCACTATCGCGATCCGTCCCGTCTCCAATAAACCTGAATTGATCATTCGGAAGCGGTTTAAGAACGGGATTTTTGAGGTTGGCGGTTTGCAGCGAACGCAGTACCAAGTTGACGTCGCATCCGCACGGTATATTGGGACCAAGATGGAAGTGAGCTTTCTAGCGGCAGCGCCCTCCACAAACCATCGGGTGATCGTCCTGCACAAAATGCGTAACGATCTCATTGTTATGTCGAGCGAAAGCGCGTACATGGAGGCGCAGACATCCAAAGCGGACATCCCAGAAAGGGCGTTGATAGCGTACGAGAGAGGATTGGCTCTTCACGAAGATGGAAAACTCGAGGAAGCACTGGTTGCTTACGGCGAGTCTCTCCAAGCGTATCCGAACCACGTCGACGTATTGAGCGATATTGCGGCGATATACCTGCTGCTGAATCGACCTGACTCGGCGTTAACGTATCTCTCTCGCGCACATTCCATCGATCGTTCAAATGCAGCTGTCCGCTTAAACATTGGGGTGGCCCAAATTGCAAAGCGCCAATACGCCGAGGCATTGAAGACCTTGGATCGCATTTGCAGAGATGTTGCAGAGAAAACCCTGCCAAGGCTTTACATCGCACAGGTCTATATTTCCCAAAACTATCTTGACGACGCAAATCGAATACTAAGACAGGTGGTTGAGGATGATCCGCGCACGTTGGATGGCTGGGTGATGCTCATAAATCTCGCTTTGCAGCGGCAGCAATATGGGGAGGCTCGCGAAGCGCTGACACGCCTTCGCGACTTGACTAGCGATGGACTGTTGGCGCGCTTTGTGGAGGACCAGCTTTCGACAATAAGCGGGAACTGATTTCTGTAACCAAGGTTGTCAATCTGGTCTGCATTGGCGCAATGTGAGCTTGAAAAGCCGGCCGAAGACTCGCCTGAATTGGCACAGGCGGCTCACCCTTTTTCAGCGTAGGTACTGGATTCACAGGTTTGCCATTCTTCGTCATCATGAAGTGCAAATGCGGGCCATTTGCCAATCCGGTCATGCCGACGGCTCCGATCAGCTCACCTTGTTTGATCGAAATTCCGGGCTTCACTCCAGTCGCAATCCGTGACAGATGCGCGTAACCACTGGTCAAACCGTTTCCATGACGAACCGTAACCAAGTTCCCATAACCCTCGTTCCAACCGGCGAACGTAACCGCACCATTTGCGATGCTTACTACTGGTGTGCCAGTCGGCGCGGCGTAGTCTGTAGCGAGATGGGGTCGTACACTCTTGAGGATTGGGTGATTCCGTCTAAATGAAAAGCGCGAAGAGATTCGTGTAAATTTCAGCGGGGAAGCAAGCCATGATCGTTTCAGTGCATTGCCCTTTTCATCATAGTATTCACCCTGAAACAGGAATGCACGATACGAGCGGCCAGCATTCACGAGTTCCGCCGCCTGAACACGTCCGTACTTTATGAACTTACCTTCGTAGTATTGCTCTTCTATGATCAGTCGGACCTTATCGCCCTTCTGGATGTCGTAATTGAAGTCAACGTCCCACTGAAAGATCTCTGCCAAATCGTCCGTCAGGACTTCGCCTTTCGGATAACTCGCCAGAGCGTCCCACAATGAATTGTCGATTTGCGCTGTGACCGATTCTACACGGGTCTCGAGGTCGAGTTTTTCGACGCTTGCCTGAAAGGAGTCCGCGGCTTTCTTGACCTTCAACACCCGCTCATCATCGATTTTGTATTCGAAGGCTCGAAGGCTGCCGTTGTCTTCCTTTTCGAGACGGAACGGATTTCCAAAACGGATTCGCCGGACATCGAATACCGGCCTTATAAGATCGGCAATTTCGCGGGCGAGGGCGGCTGGCACCTGATAGTCGACCAGAGTGGCTACCAGCGTTGTGTCCTTCTGTATGGTGTCCTCAACGACTTCAATTCTGGGCGCCGGACTCGGTGAGCTGACAAGTGATGGTATCGATTCCACCCGCAGCTCCCAATATCGGGGAACGACGGCGATGAAAATGGCCATCACGACGGACCATGCAAACCCTAGCTTTGCTCTCAGAATTTCCATCATCGCCTCCTGGGAATGCTTCCAGGATGGGGAAAGATATTAAACCAGGCGCAGAGCCAATGGAACCTTAAATCCATTAAATTTGATGGGTTTCGGACCTGGAGCTGTCGAAAACTCTGCTGATCCGTCAAACGTTGAGGCGTTGGTCAAATAGCCCGCCCGATCGAAGGAATATCCTTCCGAAGTGTTGCGAATCCGAATTCCCTGGAGCTTAGTCGTTCCACTCAGAAACGTGCCAGAGGCCAGGCGAGACCGGAAAGACTAGCGATTAGAGTCGGCTCGCTTTACAATTCCCGGTTTGTGGAGGTGGTTGACCGTGAAACGAAATTTACTAATCATCCTGATTCTGATGCTTGTAGTCACGGCCTCCTCATTCGTGGCCTCCCAAACCAAGTTCGCGCGGCCGGAAAGGGTGAAGGATCCCGTCTGTGGCATGATGGTTGAGAAGAATTCTGAACTGTCTGCCAGCTACAAAGGTGAAACCTACTATTTCTGTTCGAAGGCAGATGCGGAGGAATTCAAAAAGAACCCTGACAAATACGCGAAGAAGAAGTAAGGCCCTCCTGGTTTGTTCAAAAAGCGCAAATTCTGACCTGAATTTTAGACTCAAAATTGAAGGAATGCTGCGCCCAGACTTAGGAGCCGAAATTTTGTCCCCCGTCAAGAGCACGGTCCATGCTAGTATCGCGACTTTGTCGGTCGGACTCTGAGAGTCCTATTACTTGACTGGCAGGGAGGATAAGTTTGATGAGTCGTTCGGCGTTCGCCGAGAAACACCCGTGGACACTCCCATGGTGGAAAGCCGAGGGCGAAAACTATTGGGTGATGATCTACATCATGGTTATTCACGTTCTCTCCATGATCGGACTGGTGCTTTATACACTGCCGGGCTGGAACGTTTTTCTCGTAGCTCTTGCGATGGCCTGTCTGGGTGGATTGGGAACGACGGTCGGCTATCACCGGGCTTTGGCGCACAGAGCAGTGAAGCTTCACCCGGCGGTCGAGCAGTTTCTAATTTTCTGTGCCGTCTTTAATGGTTCAGGAGCCCCAAGCACATGGATCGCAAACCACCGCAATCATCACGCAAACTCCGACACTGTAGACGACGTCTCTAGCCCCCGTCACGGTGGATTTTGGTGGGCGCACCTGCGATGGCTTTACCAGTGGGAGCCATCACCGATGCAGAAGTGGTGCCCGGACATGATGAAGCCGCGATATACGTTTTGGGCAAAGCTGCAGATTCCGCTTATCGCAATTTCGATCTGCTTTGGATATTTCCTATTTGGCTGGCCCGGATTTTTCTGGATTGGTGCAATCCGTCTGCTCTACTGCCTGCACCTGCAGTGCTTCGTCAATAGCCTCTTACACTTGAAGCCCGGCTTGCCCGAAGGTGTGGATTCCAGTCAAAATATTTGGTGGCTCGGCCCCCTTCAAGTGACGGCTTGGGGTGAAAACTGGCACGGCAATCATCATCACCACCCCGCATCCGCATGCTTCAGCAGACACTGGTGGCAAGTCGACATCGGCTGGTACGTCATACGCGGCTTACAAGCGGTCGGACTCGCCACGAACGTCCGAACCTACAAGGACTGATCTTCAGACACGAAAACAGGACAGTGACGACTATCGAGAACAAAAGAGTCCTCACTGTCCCTGTTTTGCAACCTCAGAGCCTGCCAATACGAGCCCCACGATAGTAATGACGGAGGATCTCGTCATACGACTTTCCCAGATTCGCCATAACAGCTGCTCCAATCTGGCATAGACCTACTCCATGCCCCCAGCCGGCGCCCATAATAACGAATTTTCCCTGCGTGCGATCGACCACGAACGCTGAGCTATAAAGGTGGGTTGGCGATAACGCCCGGCGGATTTCCAATTCCTTGCCCAGAACAATACTTCTGGCTGAACCAACGATCTGCAACCTATGAATCCGACCCGATGGACCGCGTGCAAGCGGTCTCAGTTCGCTGATCTCACCGAGATCGATCTGCAACCTGCTTCGAACGAGCCTGCTCACTTCCTCAACAGTGTATTGGACTTTCCACCGGAAGAAATCCAGGGTCTCCTGGTCAAAGCCGGGCAAAATCCTGGCGATCAGTTCCGAATCCTTCGTGTTGCAGTAAACAGGAGGATCCGATCGGATCCATTGGTCCACATTGGACGAAGGCGTTGGATGTGGACCGTCATAGATAGATTGGAGATAAGGAAGTTCACAATTGTCCCAAGCGGTTGAAAACACTTCTGTGATCCCGCCACAACATTTGGAAAAACGGGCATCGCAGACTTCTCCATCATAATAAAGCACCTCACCAGCCGTAGCCTGAACTGCATCGAAGACCGATGGCGAAAAAGTCTTGGTGATGCCTTGATAGCGCTGGCAGTGATCGTCAGCACAGACGTCAAAACCGATGTGCGCTTCCCTTCCGTACCATCGAACGATTTCGTCACCCGAAATCTTAGCGCTGCAGGACGCACTCGCACCGGCGTGCTTCAGCCAACTCCTCGCAATCACCGCGTGCGCCTTCAATAAGTCTGACTCGCTGAACGCACTCATTTCAGAGGAAATGACGCTCGTGATGTAGTCTTCTAAAGCAACATCATTAACGACACAGAGTCCG
>CAZIPZ010000116.1:0-12090 GCA_964541075.1 uncultured Solibacteraceae bacterium
CTTTCAAGCTTTTTCGTGGAGATTTTCCACAAATGCCTATTCCCGTTGCTTCCTTGGTCTCACTGACCTAGACTGAAGGATCTTTTACCGGCGCCTTGCGTTCGGACCTTGGTTTTTAGCGAACGCCGATAGTGATCCGAGTCGATCTTACGATCAAGAATCCAATCAGCAGGTGTTCGCATGAATATTCTTCTGTACAACCCAGATAACGGCGTTACTCGTAATTTCATGCCGCATCTCTGGATGTTCCTGCTTCAGTCCCTGACTCCTCCAGGTCACAAAGTGTTTCTAATTGATGGCAATGCTCAGGCCATGACTGAAGCCGAACTTGCCGATTTTGTAAAACAGAACGACATCAAGCTTGCAGGCATCGGCGCCATGACACGCATGGCCGCGCGCGCATACAAGATGGCGGATGCCATTCGGGCTGCTGGAGCTAAGGTCGTTTTCGGAGGGCCGCACGTCACGGAAGTGCCGGATGAGCCTTTGGGGCGAGCCGGAGAGCCGCGCCACGCAGATGCCGTCGCACTCGGGGAAGCCGATGAGACGTGGCCTCAGATTGTCGAGGACGCCGCTCGTGGTCAGTTGAAGGAAATCTATAAACCTGTGGACGGCGCGGGCGTCGTAACGAAGCCTTCCCTTCAATACTATCCAGAAATACCGTGGGAAACGATTGACCTTGAACAGTTCAATCTCATCGGGCACATACCGAAGCCGGCGCGGAGGATTTTAGAAAGAATCGGCATGACGTGGACGAGTCTGTACGTCGTTCCGATTGAGTCCGGTCGAGGATGCCCATATGGATGTGACTTCTGTACGGTAACCGGTTTTTTTGGCGATTCCATTCGATTCCGATCGAACGAAAGCGTTGTTGATGAACTGTTGCGCCTCAAGGCGAGAGCAAAGAGGGAGAGAGGGAAGATCGGAGTTTTCTTCATTGATGACAATTTTGCAATCAATGTGAAACGAACGAAGTCTCTTTTGCGCGAAATGATCGCCCGTGACGCCGTGCTGCCCTGGGTGGCGCAGATCAGCATCAATCTTCTTCGAGATGAGGAGTTGCTCGACTTGATCGTTGCAAGTGGCGGTCGCTGGATTTTTATTGGGCTCGAGTCCACCGACGCCGAAAATCTTAAAGACGTCAATAAAGGCTTCAACAAACCGAGTGAATACCGCACGATTCTCAATCGGCTCGCGGATCGTGGTTTGTATGCCATCACCTCTTTTATTTTCGGTATGGACGGCGATACTGCCGGCGTCGGAGACCGCACACTCGAAGCGGTTTCGTCGTGGCCTCCAGGGTTGCGCGTGTACGGTTTGCTGACTCCCTATCCGGCCACACCGCTTTACGATCGTCTTCTCAACGAAGGGCGACTCACCAGACCGAAACACTGGCTGGATTTTCGGCCATTCAGGATGGCTTTTACTCCGAAACGGATAGCGATTTCTCAGGCGGAAGCCGAGGTGCGAAAAGCGTGGACTGATTCCTACAGTCCCAAAGCCATTTCGTTGGCTTTGAAGAAGATCGAATCCAGGCCGTTTCACGAGCGGGCCATGATGTTCTTTACCCATTTGGCGTTCCGCGGAATTTTCTTTCCCCAGACTAAGGCTTCTCAGTGGGTCGTGCTGTTGATGAAGAACTCCCCGACGATTTTTAAGCTCCTTGGTGAGTCGTTGGTCTTGCGGCGTCAGCATAGAGCTTCTTCTTGCTCCTTGGACCCGGCCTGAAAACAATAGAGGTTATGAAGGTTTTGTTTTTCCATCCGCGACAGTGGTGTTTGCGGTTTTGGCCTGGAAGCATCGCCTGTTTCGTTGCCCTGCTTTTCTTCATATCGACCGCAGCATTGGCGCAATTTGGCAGAGGCTTTGGTTTCGGCTACGGCTTTCATCAAAACGAGCCGCCCGACACAGAATTCATTTTTTCCCGTTGGCAGTATCAAATGGGAAGCGGCTGGTCGCACGACTATCCAGAAGCGGAAGAGCACATTAATCAGATCATGAGTGAAGCAACAGGCATTCATGTGGACAGGTTGTCCTACCGTATCGTGCCGATGGGAAGCAAAGACATTTTCAAGTATCCCTTCGGTTACATTTCCGAACCTGGGCAGATGCGTCTGACCGATGAAGAGGTGAAAAACTTCCGAGAATTTGTAGATCGAGGCGGATTCGTTATGCTTGATGACTTCGACGGTCCGCAGCAGTTCTCGATGATGCGCCGCAACCTGGAACGCGTTTTCCCGGATCGTCCGATGGTTCCTCTTACAGACGAGCACAAGATTCTCCACTCGTATTACGATATTGACAGTCTATATGTGGAATCTCCATATCAGGTTGGCGGACAGGCGCAGTTCTTCGGGATTAATAACGCATCGGGCGATCTGTCAGTCATCATTTGCTTCAACAATGACATTGGCGATTTTTGGGAGTGGGTTGACGAACCCATGTATCCGCTGAAGCCATCGGCCGAAGCGTTGCGGTTGGGCGTTAACTTTATTCTGTATGCCATGACGCATTAAGCGCTTCTTCATTTGGGATTTGGGGCTTGCGTTCAAGAGTTTTTCGATTTCAGGTCTCGAAGCACTTCCCGGCTGGCGTTTGCCCCTGATGCCCCCGTCACACCGACAGGGTGTGTTCCTTGTCCGCATATGTAGAGGCCTGTGATCGGTGTTCGATATCGCGCCCATCCCAGCAATGGCCTGAATGCGAAAAGCTGATCAAGAGTCGGCTCACCGTGGAGTATGTGGCCTCCCCCCAGTCCGTAGGTTTTTTCGAGGTCCAAGGGGGTGATGATCTGACGAGCCACGATCAGCCGCTCCAAACCTGGACAATACTGGGACAGAGCCTTAACAACCGCATTGCCAAATTCTTCTCTCCTTGATTCCCAATCACCAGTTCTGAAGCGATATGGAACGTATTGCACATGAACGGACATAACGTGCGCTCCCTTCGGTGCGAGAGAAGGATTCATGACGGACGGAATCATCACGTCCATATAGGGAATTGACGAGTAGTCCCCGTATTTGGCCGCATCGAAGGCACGTTCGATATAGTCGACTTCGGTTCCGAGATGAATCCGTCCAGAGAGGTCTTCAGAAGCTGCATCTGAAAATGGCGGAAGGCCGGACAAGGCAAGGTTGACCTTGGCTGCGCTCCCGCAAGACCTGTAGCTCCGAATCTTCCAAAGGAAGTCCGGATTGAGATCGCCTGGATCAACCATGCGCAAGAATGTGGTTTTAGGATTAACGCTGGAAATTACTGTTGATGCCGGAATCTCTTCTCCATTTGTCAGGGTGACTGTGGAGACCTTCCCACCTTTCGTGCCAATCAGGGCGGCTTCAACGCCAGTTCGAAGTTCGGCGCCGGCGGTGGTTGCCACCTTTGCCATGGTTTGCGTCATGGTTCCGATGCCTCCTTTGAACTGGACGGCGGACGGGATCGGATCTCCGGAGATAGCGGCTTGGGCGACCAGCCAAGCACTGGTTCCACCTGAGCGAGGTCCAGCAAAGGCGCCATAGATGCCGCGAGCAGCGATGATCGCACGCAGAGACTCCGATTCAAACCATTCACTTGCCAGATCCGCCACGGCCATCGGCGTCCATCGCAGAAGACTAAATGCGTCCTTTCGGGGGAGGCTGTGGAGACGTAGGCCCATTCTTCCGAATGTCCATACGTCGTGAAAAGCAGGATTCTTCAGATCAGGCGGAGTCAGCAACAAAGCAGGCTCAATCACCCGTCCGATCTTTGTGAACGCCGCCCGAAATTTAGGGTATGCATCGGCGTCGTGAGCTGACACAGCAGCCAATTCTCGAATCGTGCGATCGGCATCCTCATAAATCCTCAGGGGCCCGCGCTCCGTATTCGGGGCGAAAATGCGAATATCTGGTGTAATGGATGACAGTCCGTTTTGTTTGAGCTGCAGGTCACGTGCGATTTGCGCAGGAACAGGAGGAGCGCAGTGTAGAAGTGTGCAGCACCGAAATCCCGGATGAAGCTCATCGGTGACCGTGAGTCCGCCAACAATATTGCGGCGTTCAAGCACTAATGGCCGCAACCCCGCTTTCGCCAGATAGTAGGCTGCGACAAGACCGTTGCTTCCCGCACCAATAATGACGAATCGCTCGTTGGCGTTGGACATCAGATCTTACCGTTTCTCCAGTCGTTCATTATTGTGTTGGCCGCATTCAGTCCCGGCGCGCCCATAATTCCGCCGCCCGGATGGGTTGCCGAGCCGCATACATAAAGGCCTTGTATGGGTGTCCGATACTGCGCCCAGCCAGGCGCAGGACGTAGAAAAAACAGTTGTTCAAGTGTCAGTTCTCCCTGAAAGATATTCCCCTCAGAAAGCCCGAACTTTCGCTCGATATCGAGTGGTGTCAATACCTGACGGTTGAGAATGAGGTCCTTGATGTTTGGTGCATATTCCGCGAGCGTCTCAATGACCGTGTCTCCGAAATGCTCTCTCTGTTCATCCCATGTGGCGTCTTTCAGATGGTATGGCGCGTATTGAACAAAGCACGACATGACATGCTTCCCGGGTGGCGCCACAGAGGGGTCCATGATGCTCGGAATGACGATATCGATATAAGGCCGGCTCGAATAACGTCCGTACTTCGCTTCGTCATAGGCTTGCTCCATGTAATCGACGCTGGGAGATATGGAAATGGCGCCTCGCAGATGTCGACCCACTCCGGGAAGGCATGTGAACTCGGGTAGAGCATCAAGAGCAAGGTTTACCTTGCCGGAGGAACCGCGAAACTTGTAACGCTGCAAATCGTCGACGAAGTCGGCCGGAAGATGCTCCGGACCGACCATCATCATGAAAGTCCGCCTCGGATCCACACTGGACGCCACCACCCCCGATTTGATCTCTTCACCATTTTCGAGAACAATTCCGTGTGTGCGTCCGTTTCTGATTAGAATTTTTGCAACTCCGGATTCTGCTCGAACCTCAGCTCCGGCCTCCTTCGCGGCTGCGGCAATCGCATTTGAGACCGCGCCGGTCCCTCCCCGGCACAACCCCCACGAACGAAACGCTCCATCAATCTCTCCCATGTAGTGGTGAAGCAGTACGTAGGCGGTGCCGGGTGATCGGACTCCTAGGAAGGTGCCAATGATTCCCGAAGCGGACATTGTCGCTTTGAGAACGTCCGTTTCGAACCATCGATCCAGAAAGTCCACCGCACTCATCGTGAGCAGCTGGACTTGATTGAATTGGTCTTCGTCAGAAAGCTTCTGAAAGCGCTTTCCAAGATAGAACAGGCTCTGAAGGTCTCGTAGATCCAGTGACGTCGGATCAGGCGGCGTCATCGCCAGAATAGGCTTTACGAATCTGCACATTTCCACCATGGCCTTGCCATAATCATCGTAAGCTTCCGCATCGAGCTTCGAATGGCGCGCGATCTCACGCAGGGTTTTGGCGTGATCGTTCACCCGCCAAAGATAATCTCCATTAGGCATTGGTGTAAATGTGCCATCCAGAGGAAGTATTTCCAAGCCGTGTCGTGGCAATTCGAGATCACGAATGATTTCCGGCCGCAGAAGCGACACGACATATGAAGCGACAGAGAACTTGAATCCAGGAAAGACTTCTTCGGTAACGGCCGCGCCACCAAGCACATTGCGGCGCTCAACGACAAGGACTTTCCTGCCGGATCGGGCCAAATAGGCCGCATTCACGAGCCCATTGTGTCCGCCGCCAATGACAATGACGTCGTATTTGTTATTCATGAGACGTTCAAGATCCTACACTAAGACATCAAGGTTAGAGGTTGCTTATGCCTATTGGCACCGCATTTCACGAAAGGACGTCCGCGCTTTGTGAGAGCCTGAATTACCGTGAGTGGTCTGGATACTATGCAGTGAGCGCGTATGAAGCGCATCATGAACATGAATACCATGCCATTCGCAACGCCTGCGCACTTATCGACATTTCTCCACTTTACAAGTATCGGATTACCGGATCCGGCGCAACGCAGCTCGTTGATCGCATCATCACCAGGGATATCCGAAAGGTTTCGCCAGGACGGGTGATCTATACGCCATGGTGCGACGTCCGGGGAAAGGTTATCGATGATGGAACCGTGTCGCGGCTCGATGAGAACGTCTACCGCTGGACAGCGGCAGATCCGAACTTCCGGTGGTTTCACCAAAACGCGCACGGTCTCAACGTTCGAATCGAAGACATTTCCGCTCAGGTTGCAGCATTGGCGCTACAAGGCCCAACCGCTGGAAAACTGCTCTCCAGTCTGGTTGGCTCAGACATATCCAACTTGAAATACTTTCACGTTGTCCCGTCAAAGCTCGGCGGTATTCCAGTTGATATTTCACGGACCGGCTACACTGGAGATCTCGGATACGAAATTTGGTTAGACTCGCCTAACGCAGGGCGAGTCTGGGATGTATTGGTGGATGCAGGACGCCAGTTTGACCTGCGCCCAGTCGGCATGCTTGCGCTTGACATAGCGCGCGTCGAAGCAGGGTTGCTGTTAATCGATGTGGACTTCAGTGGCGCAAAGAAGGCGCTTATCGAGAACCACAAGTATTCGCCATTTGAGATGGGTCTCAGCCGCCTCGTGGATATCGACAAGGCGCGGTTTGTCGGACAGGATGCTCTCGCCGAGGAAGAGAAAATAGGTTGGGTGCGCCAGATCGTAGGGATTGAAGTCGATTGGAATGGCGTCGAAAAGGTTTACGAGCAGGCCGGCCTTCCTCCGATGTTGGGTGGGGGAACATCGCGTATTGCAGTTCCTGTGTACAGGAACCGCGTTCAGGCAGGTAAGGCGACCTCCACAACCTGGTCTCCGTGTTTGAAAAAGCTAATCGCTCTTGCCACTGTTAAGCGCGAAGCAGCAGAGCCTGGAACGCCACTCGAAATGGAGATCTCAGTGGATGCCGTGCGTTACGAGGTTCCGGCGATTGTGGTGAAAACTCCGTTCTTCAATCCAAAGCGGAAAACGGCCGTCCCGGCGGTTTGATGAATGCGCTTACCGAAGAAGAACCTTGAAGTGGGACGGTTTGACGAATCCGTCTCTGGGTGCAGCCATCAAGTCTTCAAAGCTAGGCACGAATTCCAAAATTTCGAGACCGTCTTCACCAAGATCGCGGTATCCGCGGTAGTAGCTGTCTCCAAAACCGAGAAGGTGACCAAACTCGTGTGCTAGGACGCGGTCGGGCAGCGCGAGCGAACTGATAGCAATATATCGTCCCACGTAGGCGTAGGTGCTCATGGCGCCAGTAGTCAATACCGCTCCATCCTTGGGGAATCGCTTTACATGTTCGCCAATATCAATGTGTTCGCCGCGTTTTGGCGATGCAGCCGTTTTGTACAACTCTTCTGGTGTCTTTTTCAGGAAACGCACCTCGACGGAATATGTCATACCTTCTTCCGAAACAGACCAAATGTTTTCGATGGCTTTCTTTGCTGCGCCAAGAAATTTGTCATCGTCAATGTCCGTATAAATCGGCATTCGAAGCAGCACGGTCTCAGCGGTCGGCTTGGTGATGTCTACAAAAGACGGAAGCTCAGGCCTCCCGAGGACTGCTTCCAGTATTTCCTCAACATCCGATAGCTCCAGGTTCGCGCCAGGCGTTTCATCGCGCAAACGCTGCCGCTTCGTGACCAGTTCGTAAATCCTTGTCATCTTATCGTAGCGGTTTCGGTCCTGGTCAATCATGCCCTGCCAAAACTTATTGTATTGAACGTACTGGTCAATTGTTTTTTGGTTTTGAAGGAGGGCTTGGAACTCTTCAACTAGACGCTCCAGGGTTCGCCGCCTTTCGCCTCCTCCCTGATCTTCTTTAAGAGCATCACTACCATTCAGAATTTTGATTTCCTCGCCGGTTATGTACTGTTGCGTATTCGGCCAGCTATACGAGTGAGCTTCCGTTTTCCTCTTGGCAACGGATTTCCGGTCTGTAGCTTCCAACTGGGGAAGAAGTTGGTACCCGTAAATGACCTCGTTTCTGGGATTCTCGCTCAGTTCAGGCAGCAAGTCCTTCGCCTCATGCTCCAGGGTTTCCCGCAGCAGGAGCATGTACTTGGTCAGCTTCATGCTGTACGTTCTATATGCTTCTTCGACTTGATGGCCGCGCTCGACATATGGAGCTGTTTGTCCAATGAGAAGCAGCGTACTTAAGAGACTTTGCGCAAGCATGACACCTCAGAGTTCGAGTCGCGAGCCGACTCCGCGCTGAATAGCTTTTTCGTATACGAGTTTGCCGACAACGACATCTTCCAATGCAATGCCGAGGGACTTAAACAACGTTATTTCAATGGGGGATCTTCGGCCAAGCTTCAAGCCTCCTGCCACATCTTTAAGTTCAGTGAAATCTTCCCAGTGTCTTCGGCCGGACTCAATACAGCCTACAAACTCGCCCGCCTCAATCTTTGCCTGTTCGATCGAGTCGACGATGATTCTGTCGGAACGCAGAACGGCCTGATCGTCGAGCTCCCGTCTTAGCAGACTATTCCCGCCGGCGGCATTAATGTGTTGACCCGGCATTAGCCATTCTCCTTTCAGAACGGGATCCTTCGAATTCGTTATCGTCGTTACGATATGGCTGGTTCGGACGGCTTCTTCGGCGGACACTTCGGAGATTAGGCGTGCCTTGATTTGCGGCTGCATTTCCTGGACGAAAGCATCTCGGCGTTCTTGCCGTTTGTTCACGACATAGATACGTTGAAGGTTCCGCACGGTATCCATTCCGAGCACTTGGGAGCGGGCTTGCCAACCCGCACCGAAGACGCACGCGTCAGTCGCGGTGTTATTGGAAAGTAGACGGGTTGCGAACGCCGTAGCGGCTCCGGTCCGAATCTGTCCCAGGGTATCCGCCTCCATAATGGCCAGGAGATCGGTGGTTTCCGCATGAAACAGGAAAAAGAAAAACTGCGTCTTCCCCGCCGTGGACGTATAAGCCTTGTAGCCGAAGTACCCTGGGATAGCTCCCGACATTAAGTGTAAAGTGCTGCCTGACATCTTCAGCCTGCTTCGCAGATTGATGAATGCGCGACCGGTCGCCTGGATTTGAAAGGCCGTATCGAGAGCAGCAATGGTTTCCGCTACGGTCGCCAGTGTGGTGATATCTTTCTCCGTCAAATAAAGCGTCTTCAAGGGCCTCCTGGAGTACGCTGGAAAACAAAAAAGGCACAAGACCTTGCGAGCCTTGTGCCTTCCTTTGACGTGTCGTTTACTTTATGCCGGCCAGTTCCTGCAGGAGCCGCCAATTCTCCAGCCGTTCCTGACGAGTTGAGAGCAGCACTTCCGAGGGATTGCCATCCTTATCGAAGTGCTTCGAGAAGCGGCCTTCGGTGCGGGCAAATGCGATGAAATCGACAACTTCACCGGTCTTTGGATTGACGTAGAAGTCTTCCTTCACGTTAGGATTACCTGCCAGACTCAAGCGCTGCTTGATCTGCGGTCCCTTGCGAGGATCGTAAATGAAGATCGGGAAACTGCGGGAATCTGCAGCCAGCTTGGCTTGATGTTCAGCCATTGCGTCGCCGACTCCGTGTTCCGGCTGACAGGTCGTGTACACGTTGATTACGGCGGGACCCGGATACTCGTTTGCATCCATGACCGCTTTGTAGAAGTGGTTTACATGGGAGCAAGTGGTTTGGGCCACATAAACGTCTTTGTGCATCATGCAGATAGTCGCCAGTTCCTTGCGATTTTCCTTTTTGCCTTGAATCGCTTTTCCGTGGAAGCTCATTTTGGCATCCTGTCCTTTGAACGAGCTTGTGGAGGTTTGGCCGCCAGTATTCGAGTAAACTTGGGTGTCGAGGACCAGGACTTTGATATCCATACCTGCCGCTAGCATACGGGACAGGGACTGGAAGCCGATGTCGTTCATGGCTCCGTCGCCCCCCAGAACCCAAAGTCGCTTCTTCGCCCATCCCTGATTGTCCCATCGGGCACGGACGCCCATCGCGACGGCAGGGGCATTTTCAAAGAGAGAATTTGTCCAGGCTATCTGATAAGGGTTATAGGGATAGGTTGAGGTGTAAACCGTGTTGCACCCCGTCGAAGCAACCATACCGATGTTCTCTTTTCCGTAGACGAAGCCGGTGGCTGCAAGCATCATTCGGATGGCCGTGGCTTCTCCACAACCCATGCAGGAACCGGCGCCGCCGACGTACAGCAGCGAACGTTCGGTAAGCATCATGTCCGCAAGCGCTTTTTCATTAATGAACTTCTTCGGGGTTTCCGGCATGTTGCGGTAGAAGTTGAAAGAAGACTTGTACCACTCGATGTTCTCATCGGTCTTCGGAATCATCTTCAGCGCCATGTGTTCGCCGCACGCGTCAACACATTCCGCGCAGCCTTTACATTTTGTTGGGTCAATGAAGATTCCAAACTTTCCGCCTCCCTGGCCTTTCTTTTCGAGGACAGTGAAATACTTATTGGTCTCAGCCCACTGGGTGCGGAGCTTGTTTCGAAGTGCTTCGTCGGTGACCTTTGTCAACCGATCTTCAAGCATTGCAGGTTCTGCAACCTTGCCGAGGATTGCTGTGTCGGGACATTCGGTCACGCAGTCCATGCAACCGACGCAGTTCTCGGGTAGAAACTCCGGAATATCGGGGGCGATATAGCTGAAGTCACGCAATGCACCCGTTCCTGCGGGAATAACACTGCGGGCAACTTGATCGTCTGCGGGGAGAGCTTTTTCAGCGGTCCCGTCGTTGTAAGCTCCAACGACTCTTTCATTGAAGTCGGCGATGTCGACGACGTTCCGATTGACATCGGCCCATAACAGATCTACCGGGATATCGATTCTTTCAGTGCTCATTTACTCTAGCTCTCCTTAATTAACCGTGGGACTAGCTTGTTTCGATTTCTCGCCCTGCATCACTTCACGCGGAACTTCGATGAGCTCATTATATCCACGCGAAACAGCCTTCAGGTTGTCCTGCACGACGCGTTCGCCGCGCTTTCCAAAGTATTTTCTCAGCGATTTTTCGACGCCTTTGAAGAGATCGTCATAGCTGATACCGGAGTCTGCGGTGAACGGCGTTACACGCAAGAACACTCCGAGGAGCACGATGCCCTGCATACGTTGTTGCAGATCAGCCAGCGATGAAACCTCTTTCGCGATTTTTACCGTGTCGAGCGCAAACAGCCTGGCGTTCTTTTCGATCAATGTCTTGCGAGCCGACAACGGAATAGCCGCCCAAATTTCGGCTGGATCAGTTCTATGGCTCTGCACGAACACCATTCCGTTTTGCGAAAGACCGACCAATGGGTTTTCAAGGTTGAAGGCGTTAATGTCGTTGAGTGGGATGAATTCGACGTTCTCCAGTTCCGAGTGAACGCGAATGTGATCTTTGGCGATTGTCAGATAGTAGGTTGTCGGAAGACCTTTCTTTTCTGATCCGTATTTTGGATAAGCCTGCACGTCCATGCCAAAAACTTCGCCTGCAATAGTTGCGATAACCTTGTTCGTCGTGACTGAGCCGTATCCACCGACGGAATGGCCTCGCATCGAAAAGGACCCGGGCGTCCGAACGTCGGGGTCTCTGCTTACGGGCAGAGCCATTTCGTGTTTGATACCCAGAGTGAAGTAACTCCTCGGGCTGTCGCTCAGCATGTTTTCCACGAGGGCGATGTAGTCGCCGGCGCGAACGTCACGGCTACCCAATCCGGCGGAACCACCGAGGAACCGAGGCATGTGATCGAGTTCAGGATAACCGGGAGTTCCTGACATCGCATCGGCAAATGCCGCTTTGGTTTCACAGAGTAGCGGATTTGATTGCATCATCGGGATGTCGAGGCGCTCGATGAATGAAATCGTCTTGCAATGTCGAAGTGCTTCAACAATTTCGATAGACGGGAAGGGCCGGAAGCACGTGACATGAAGCAGGCCGACTTTGACACCCATGTTCTCGCGGATCCAATCCACTGCAGCTTCGCCGGTTTCGATCATGCATCCGTGTCCGATGATGGCATATTCTGCATCATCTAGACGATACGGCATCACGACGTCATAGCGGCGTCCGGTCAATCGGAAGTACTCATCCATCACTGCTTTGACCGTAGGCAGGACGCGGTCATAGAACTTGCGCTGAGCAATCTTGCCCTTCATGTAGCTGTCCTG
>CAZIPZ010000117.1:0-11126 GCA_964541075.1 uncultured Solibacteraceae bacterium
GAAGAAGGAGATCGGGAACAGGCGGGTGCGCTGATTACCGTCGGGCCTGAAGATCTTTCCACTGAGCGTCAGAAGAGCACTGCCGACCCAATCGAAGACGTAAGAAGGATATGTGGCTCCGGCACGTGGGCCGGTCGACCCAATGTGCTGAGTCCCTCCCATGTATCATGGCCGGCAATCGATGTTGCCGCACAGGCGACGTGGAGAGGCGCGGACTCCTTTTCACCGAAACCCGCCCCCGACGCGCAGGAGTTTGCCGTCCCTGAGGAGGATCGGGACAAGTCGGATGAAACTGAGGGGACTCCGGCCGTCCGTATCATTAAGCAACGCCGAAGTGCAGTCGCTCTGGACGACACGACTTCAATCTCGGCGGAAACGTTCTATCGGATGCTCGATCGTTTGCAGCCTCGATCCAATGCCGCTCCCTGGGACGTTCTTCCATGGCGTCCCTATTTGCACTGCGGAATCTTCGTGCACCGGGTGGACGGACTGTTGCCAGGACTCTATCTCTTCATCCGAAACCTCGATTCCCTGGAGAAGCTGAAGTCTGCTCTTGACCCGCTCTTCCTCTTTGAACACCCGCAGGGATGTCCGGATTACCTGCCGCTAGCTCGACTCGTGCCGGGAGATTTCCGCGAAAGGGCGGCGGTTGTCAGTTGCCGACAAAAGATTGCCGGGGCGGGAGCGTTCAGTCTCGGCATGATCGCCGACTTCCGGGATAGCGTGCGCTGCATCGGAGCCTGGTGGTACCGAAGGCTGTTTTGGGAGGCCGGTGTGCTGGGCCAGGTGCTGTATCTGGAGGCTGAAGCGGCAGGGGTGCGTGGGACAGGGATAGGGTGCTATTTCGACGATGCGTTTCATTCCATCCTGGGTTTGCGCGATGATCAATTCCAAAGCTTGTACCACTTCACGCTTGGCGGCCCTGTTGAGGATACGCGACTGATCACTCTGCCCGCGTATGCGCATCTGTCCCACAGGGCCCGCTGATCTTTACGGACGAAAATTCGGCTTGTTGAGCGATCTCGCCTTTTCCTCGGCCAGCCTGCGCGTCTCCGCTTCCTTCTCCAATCGATCTATCTCTCGTTGAGGCGCGGCGGCAGCTTCCAGACGCCGGGCTTCCCGAATGGACTCCGCAGCCAGAAGCTTTTAATGAGAAGGTTTACGTGGGTTTGCCCGAGGCGATGAAATTCACCAGCGAGCGGCCCCGCTTCGAATTGCTCCTGCCGGTCTTACGGCGCTTTATTACGCCCTGGCTGTAGCACTCGATCATCTGAAGATCCGCTCCAGACCGTTTCATCGTTCACGCTCGACTTGCCAACTGAGGGCGAAATGAAAGGGCCGATCGTTCCAATCAGACTTGGTGATACCGGTGTTGCGGTTGTGCCGGCGATCGTGTTCGCGCTGGCAACTGTCGCCATTCGTTCAAGAGCTCACACGACCAATCTCTGGATTGACCTCGCCATCTTCTCGATCTTTATCGCGGTGGCGGTTTATTTCAAACGACGGATCGGGCTGGTTTCCATTTACATCTATGGATCTGCGTTGGCAGCGGCCCTCATCATCGCCCTGTTGTTCGGTATCTAGTACAGATGCAGGAGTTGCGAGGTCCCGTCCGGATTTGTTCCGCAATGGAACTTCTGACCGCAATCGTTACATTGCCAGCGCTGCTGTCCGGGGAAGGTCTGAATCAGTCGGGTATCGGGGGAGCCGCATTCGGGAGCTGGACATGGCGGGGCCTTGACAGGTTCACGCGTTCGTTTCATCACCTCATCATACACGCCGAATCTCGGTGGTAGCACGACAAAGAACTTAATGAACAACGTCGATCTCCTCTAGGTGTTCAATTGCACAGCGAGTAAGAGGCGACAAGGATAGGATCGTCTTAATGGCACGCTTCAAGATCGGCGATCGTGTACGCAGGGAAATGAGTTCCGGGGCAGATTACATTTCAACCGGAACCATTGTTTTCGTGATCCCAAATCACCACCAGTTAGAAATATTCGATGAATATGAAGTGGATTTCGGTGCGAACGAAATTCTCGTCGCCTACGACAACCAACTCAAAGCCGCGTAGCGCAAACAGTGCGGCAACCGCCAATATCGGCAGTAAAGGAAGTCTCCTAATTGTTTTGAGGGATTTCGCGGGCGGAGACACAAAGCGCGGAATCGAGAGCTATCTCGTGATCGCCCCCGGTGATAGTGAACCGTCAGCGACGGCCGCAGATCCTGAACGCTCTCAACGCGTGAATGTAGCCGGTTCCTGTGCAATTCTGCATAGATCTTCCACCGGCTCGGCCGTAGTCTTCAGTTAAATAGGGCAGCTATCTGGATCGATGAAACCACACGGCCCGCGCCTGGATGCGAAGAAGAACTCTTCGCCGTTGGCGAAGAAACGGGCGGACCTTGAGGGCGCGACCTTACATGACCGCAGCGACCAAGGCAACAATCATTGCAGCAACGTTAAGGACGACCCCAAGCAACATGGCGCCTTCGCAGTCTGACTTCGAACTCGAGCGTTATCCATGTCGTGCGAACGAGGCGCTGCAGGCTTGGGATGCAGCTGACAAACTCATTCTGCGGCAACTTGAGGATCACAGCGAGAACATAGGAGAATGGCTGGTAGTCAATGACACCTGGGGAGCGCTATCGACGGCTCTGGCGCATCGCCGGCCCTCGACACTCTCAGATTCATACCTGGCTCATGCGGCAGTCAGAGAGAACCTTAGGCGAAATCACATTGACTTTGCTGCTGTAAGGCCCCTGACGAGCTTCGATCCCCTGCCGGCCCGCGTCGACATGGTAGTGATGAAAGTGCCGAAGAGCCTCGCCTTGCTGGAAGACCAACTCCATCGCATTGCGCCACACCTGCACGACAAGTCAACCGTCCTGGCCGCGGCAATGACCAAACACATTCACAGGTCGACGCTCGATCTATTTGCGAAGATCGTCGGGCCAACGCGGACGTCGCTCGCCGAGAAGAAGGCGCGGCTCATCTTCTGTGAACCTGATGCCAACCTCCACCTTCCACCAAACCCGTGGCCCAAGACGTATACCGTGATTCCCGGTGACGAGGTCGTGACAAACCACGCGGGCGTTTTCGCCGCTGAGCGTCTCGATGGCGGTGCGCGTTTGCTGCTCGAACATCTGCCCCGTCGCGACGGGCCGCATCGCATCGTTGACCTGGGCTGCGGAAATGGGATCCTTGGTATGAAAGCAGCTATTGCCAGCCCCAATGCAGAGGTCACCTTCGTTGATGAATCGTACCGAGCAGTGGCCTCTGCCGAAGCGACTTTTAGGGAAAACCTGGGCCCGAAACGGATGGCGCACTTCGTCGTGGGAAACGGGCTGTTTGACCTCGGGTACGGCGCGGCTATGGCCGGTTTTGACCTGGTGCTGAACAATCCGCCTTTCCATGAAAACCATGCCATCAGCGATGCCACAGCCTGGCAGATGTTCGTCGAATCTCGCGAGGCCCTGCGACCGGGTGGCGAGTTATGGGTAGTCGGCAATCGACACCTCCGCTATCTCGCTAAACTCAAACGCCTGTTCTGCAACTGCGACATCGTCGTAAGCGATGGGAAGTTCGTCGTCCTGCGAGCAACGAAAACTTAGACAATGAATCACTGCGACGCCTCCGACGAGTTTGCTCTTTCCGGCCCGGAAGCAAGTAACCTTGCGCGGCTAACGCGAACATTTTGGCGACTTCTTGGAGGATTAGCATGAGGTCAACCGAACCATTCAATGCCAAAGTTGGCGCTGCCTTGCTTGGTTTCAACGAAGAAGCTGTTGTCTACTGCCAGAGCATTTCAGGAGCTGATGCGCACGAGTACGCCATGGATTACGCAAGAATGCTCCGGAGCCGGGCGAAGGGCATGGAGTGTGAGCGAACCCTGTCTTTAGCACATTTGTTCGAGCCGGACAGAAATCTGATCGAAGGCACGCTGGACAACATCTACCGCAAGTACTTTGCTGATGATTAGCTCTCATACGCAGTCACCTTTCGATGTCACCGTGCGTGTGGGTTGCAGTCTCGTCTACGAAGTCACTGGCGCGGCTTGCTGCTCCTTAACCTGAAGCTTCGTCTCGACCGCAGCCACGCTGTGCTTCGATTTTTCGCGGGACACCCCTGATGCCGGCGGCATGCGGCGAAGCTGAGGTCGAGAGCAAACAGGGGGACATCGAGGTTGGAGTCGACTTCCGGAACCTGCAATCCGCCACCCGCTTCGGCCCTGAGTTCCTGACATATGTACTGTGGACCATCACGCCTGAAGGCCGCGCCTCAAACCTCGGCGAAGTCATTCTCAACGGCGCGAGCAGCAGCTCAACGTCACGACCGACCTGCAGGCATTCGGCCTTGTGGTCACTGCAGAACGTATTTTGGCGTCCCGCAGCCCAGCGATGTCGTTGTGATGGAGAACTTCGTCAGAGCAGACGCCGTTGGCAGAGTTGCAAGAGAAGGAGGAGGTTGATTGCCCACAAGCCATCGGACGGTTTCCTGGCTCATCCCCATGTCCGCCAGAAATCGCATGGGCTCTCAAGACGTGTGTACTTGCTCTTGAGCCAACCAGGCAGCGTACTCTATCGATTGTTGAATATCTTCGCGTTCTAGGTCGGGATATTCCCGAAGGATTTCATCGAAGTCCGCCCATGAGCAATCTGTCCGACAATGACGGAGACTGGAATTCGCATGCCGCGGATGCAAGCTCTTCCGCCCATGATGTTCGGATCGAACGTAATTCGCTCAAACATGCTGACCTCCGACATCAATATACCATTTGTTCAAGTAAGGGCCGATCCGACCTTTCCGTTTCGCTTTCAGTGGTCAACTGGTGGACAAATTGGTGGACAGTCTGGTGGACATGAAGCGCCAAGAACGGCCAACCACTGGGGATCAGCGAAGACGTAAACGGTTGAAGAGACAACGCAGACAAAGTTTGAATCGGCCTCATAACCCAAAGGTCGATCGAATCCTTCCCCCGCAATTGAATAGTTTTCTTTGGGCCCCAAATGGGCCCAAAGCGCCCACAAGCTTCCAAAGACACCGATTCCAAATCCGCAGCGTTCTGATGCACCGTTTCCAAATCCACAGGCGGGTAGACGTCCGCGGTTGTCCCGATGTCGGCATGTCCCAACTGCACCTGCACCGTTTCAGATCCGCCGTTTTCTTGTTCAACAGCGATCCGGCGGTGTGACCGAACAGATGCAGACCGGTCGCCCGGCTTTCCACCGGAATTCCGATCCTTTTTATTGCGGGGTAAAGGATCTCCTCCCGAAAAACTTTCGGCTCGATCGGGCTCCCATCCGGACGGTGAAACAGAAAATCGTCCGGACCGCGAAAGTCCGATTGTGCCATCAAATCCTCCAGCACCCGTCCCGCAGTTCACACAAGCCCGCCGTTAGTTGCCGCCGGCGGCGTTTTCTAGTTTCCTTCAGCCCTGGAATTTAGCCGGTTACCATAGACCACGTGAGTGAAGTTCATGAGACTGCGGTGACTTCAAAAGGGCCGGAAGCGAGCCAGCGTGGTTCACTGGTCGACGCAAAGAAGCTTGGACGCACCTACTGGACCGTGGTCTTTCTTGGTGGTTCTCTGACGTTGGCCCGGTTCAGTGAGGCCTTCTGCTACTCCGAGCGCAGTCCGTTGGATTATCGATGACGCAGGCGCCTCTTACCCTCGTCAACATGAACATCGTCTACGCGGTTTCCTCCTACTCGGCTGGAGGAGGCCGCAGACCGCGTGAACAGGCGTCATCTCCTGGGAGCGCGCGTTGGCGCCCTGATGATCGCCGATCTGATACTCGCCTTCGCAGGAAGTGTGCCCTTGCTGTTACAGGTGTTGCGCTCTGGGTTCTGCACATGGGCTTGACGCAGCGCCTGCAGTCGACATTGGGCGCCGATGCCGCTCCGCCAGACCTGCGCGGAACCGCGTTTGGCATCGTCACCACAGTGAGCGGCGGATTCCTGCTGCATGCGAGCGTGATCGCAGGAGCCTTATGGATGCGCTACGGACCATACGCAACCTTCGTGGCGGAGGCGTCGTTTAGCGCTATCACCTTGATTGCGCTGCTCCATCATCACCGGCGATCATGAACAAGACGACCTTCGCAATTCCACGGATGGACTGCGCCGCAGAAGAGCGACTTGTGCGAATGGCGCTCGATGGACGGCCGGAAGTACGCCGCATAACTACGGATCTCAGTGTACGTGAGGTAACGGTTCTCCACGAAGGCAACGCTCAACAGATTGAAGCCCTGCTTGCGCCGTTGCGTCTCGAGGCAAGAGTCATCGAAACCGCGATCGCAAGCGAACAGGATCAGGCCGCCGGAGTGCGCAATAATCCCGAGGAGCGCACCATCACAATGGTTTTGGTCATCAACGCTGCAATGTTTGTCGGTGAGATGATCGGAGCATTTCTGGCCGACTCCTCTGGACTACTTGCTGATTCCCTCGACATGTTGGCCGACGCTGCCGTGTACAGCACGGCGCTGTTCGGCGTTCGCCGCGGCCACGAGGAGCAACTGAAGGCAGCACGCGTGAGCGGCGTTCTCCAGTTACTGCTCGCTTTGGGCGCGTTCGCTGAGGTGGCAAGACGTGTCGTTCGCGGCAGCGAACCCGAAGCGCCGTTGATGATTGCCGTGGCAATCGCGGCCCTGGCCGCAAACGTTGTATGTATGTGGCTACTGGCACGTCATCGGAATGGCGGCGCGCATATGCAGGCAAGCTGGATCTTCACGACAAATGATGTGATTGCCAATCTGGGGGTGATCGCCGCTGGGCTTCTCGTCCAATTACTCCACTCGGCTGTACCGGACCTCCTCGTCGCAGTAATCATCGCCTTCCTTGTGCTCAGCGGTGCGATCCGCATCCTTCGATTAAATGGTAAGTTTGGCTGGAAACGGTCAACTGGGAAGTAGCTCGTCACAGAAATGTTCAGACGTCGGAGTCGGCCTTATATCCCAGCATCACAACGATGGACCGGGCTCTAACGAGATACTGTAAACCCTCCATAGGCACTTCACAGCCTGTGTCGGCGATATCGTTTGGACTCGGCAAGCTCGTGTCCACCACGCGCCGCCACAACTGGGCGGGCCCGTGCTGGATCTCAAACGTGAGATCTCTGGGAGACGCATTGATCATGGCGTAGACGTCGCTATCCTGCTGGGAGGCTCCCCGCAGGAAAAACGCGAGGCTGTGAGAACCAGCCGACTGGTCAACGGGCCCATCCGGCCCATACCACGAGACATCCTCCCGCCAGAAACGGCTTCTACACAACGATGGGTGCGCTTTTCGAAACGCGATCATGCGCCTGAAGAAACGAAGGACCTCGTGATTTTTCTCCGCCAGACTCCAATCCAACCAGGAGATTTCGTTGTCTTGATTGTAGGGATTGTTGTTTCCTTTCTGCGTCCGCATGAACTCGTCGCCAGCGACGAACATCGGCGTCCCATTGGCAAGCATCAGCATGCAGCAGAGGTTCTTTATCTGGCGCCTTCGTAGATCCAGAACGTCAACCGGAGCGCCACTGTCGCCTTCCCACCCGCAATTCCAGCTCAGGTTATTGTCGGTTCCGTCGGCGCCACGCTCTCCGTTCGCCTCATTGTGCTTCGTGTTGTAAGAAACGAGGTCGTACATGCAAAATCCATCGTGGGACGTGATGAAATTCACGCTCTGGTACGCATGGTAAGCGTGCGTAACCTGGTCGGGGAAGATGTCGTCGCTGCCGTAAAGGCGAGTCATGACGGAGCGCACACATCCTTCGTCGCCGCGTAGAAAAGCACGCACATCGTCGCGAAATTTTCCATTCCATTGCAGCCAGGTAACGCCGGGGAAACTCCGTCCTAATTGATAGCTGGCCAGGTCCCAAGCCTCCGCGATCAGCCGAATACCGGCGAAATCCGGGTCGGCCGTGATTTCGGAAATGATCGGAGGATCCTGCAGGTTGATGTGACCTTCATTATCGCGCGTGAAGATCGAAGCCAGATCAAACCGGAATCCATCCACGTGCATCTCATGAACCCAGAATCGCATGCTGTCGAGAATCATCGCCCGCACATACCGGTTTCCACAGTGGAGGACATTGCCGGTCCCGCAGTCGTCACGATAACGAGAACGATCGTCTTCGAGCAGGTAATACGTCGTGTTGTCGATCCCACGGAAGCTGTAAGTCGGTCCCGTTTCGTCCAACTCGGTCGTGTGATTGAAGACAACGTCGAGGATCACCTCGATATCTTCCGCATGAAGGGCCTTCACCATGGACTTGAATTCGCGCAAGACATCATCCGGACGGCTGGCATATCCAACGTGGGGCGCGAAAAAGCTCAACGGCATATATCCCCAATAATTCCTCTCGTCAGGATCCTGCTGTTGTACTGGCATCAGTTCCACGGCGGTGATGCCGAGATCCTTCAAGTACGGAATCTTCTCGATCACTCCCTGATACGTACCATTCACGCCGCTGGACACTCCCGCATTCGAGGACATCGTAAAGCCTTTCATGTGCAGTTCGTAAATCACAGTGTCGTACGTGTGCTCGGGCTTCCGGTCGCCGGTCCAATCGAAAGCCCCATCCTCACGCGGCAACAGGCCCAACGGCGCTCGTCCCGAATTGGATCCGGGCCGGCTTGCAGCATTCCGGCTGAAATCGTGCGGGAAGAAAATAACTCGGGAGTACGGGTCCAGGAGAACTTTGTGAGGATCAAACCGATGACCTTCTGCCGGATCAAATGGACCTTCCACCGAATACGCGTAGTACTTGGCCCCAGGTGCTTCTGAAGCTTGAATGCGGCAATGCCAGATTCTGCCGGTCTTGTTGTTGGGGTACGTCAGGCGGCGAATAAAGACAGGATTTACGAAGTCGCGATCCGAATAAAGCAATAAAACGACTCCCGTCGCGTGCTTCGAGTAAAGAGCGAAGTTATACGCCCGGTCACTCCCAACCCACGTTGCACCCAACGGGTGCGGCGATCCCTCGGCTGCATGCCATCGGTTCATTCGATCTCGTCAGATGTCCGTCAGCGAGACTTTGGATTCGGATCTTCTCGCGGTTTGTCCGCGGTCAGCCTAGCCAAAGTTGGGGCCGAAACGCCGAACTTGCGCGCAGCCTTGATTAGGGCTTCCATATGGTCAGACACCAAGGTCTCGATCTTCTTGCGCATGATGTACCAAGTCCCCGGAATGGGTTTCACAACCCCGGCATAGACATCATTGATTTCGGAACCTTCAAGTTCGGCAGCAATCAGGAATGCTTCGTCCAACGAGACCTGCTTCGCGCTGGCACGCTCTTCAAGATTTTCAAGAAGCTTCGCCAGCGCCTGAACCGTCGCTGTGTCCGGCAGGCCCTGCTTCACGAGTTGTTGGCAACCGCAGAACTGCAGCAGTTGCGCGTGTTGCCTCTCCTCCAGGCTCATCTCCATCCAAAACCAACTCAGGTCCTTGTTATCTTCAAAGCGGCGGGAGAAATTCAGATAAAGCGCCGCCGCACGCTCCTCGAAATCGACGAGCCGCGCGCAAGTTTTGGAAACATCCTTCATGTCGTTAGAGACTAACATAGCGAACTCCTTGCCAATTGAGGAAGACGCGGCGACTCGCGGCATTCTGCCTCACCAGATTCGAGTTCACTCCGTTCCTGTCCTGGTCCGCCCGGACGCTTCCGGTCAGAGCCGCCAGGAATCGCGACAAGACGTTCACGGAAGAAACGCCGCGGATTGCGACAAACCTCAACACTCCATCCCGTCGGCGCCGCGGAGGCGATTCCCCGCAACCGTGCCCGTAGACTGCCCTCCACCCTTCGGCTATCAATCTCGGTCAGTGTTGTGAAGCGGCGAGACCGATAGCGATTCTTTGGGCGGAGCAGAAATTTTCTCCCTTGCCGAGGGTGCCGGAACAGGTGTTGGTTTCGCGGAGGATACAGCGGCAGGTTTTGCCGCTTGCCTCCGCGTCGGTGCAGGACGCACAGGTTCGACTGCAACTGGCTGGGCCGCCGGCCCGGACTTCGTGTTGTCGGATGGCGCTATATTGTCCTGACGTCCTGTCCACCTCTATCGCGCTCTTTGCACTCGGTGTTCCAGAAATGGATACTTCTAGAGGGTTCGCGTTTCGAAGCACGCAGGGGGGGCCCACCCCTCGATCAAGGTCTGCATTTCTGGCAGACAGGTATAAATGTCGGAGGACTGCGAAGACAATCTGGCAGGGAGAAAGGCTTACCGAAATCTGCGGTCCCGGTTTCGTGTCGACCTAAGACTCATCAACCGGCGTGGGTTTCAACCGCCTTTTTGTTCCCCGTCTGCGCCCAAAGCAATCAGAACGTGCTTGGCAATTGATCACTAATTTCAGTGACATTCGTTCGACCGAAATCTTTCAATCGAGGAATCTGGACATGGACTCCGCCGCAGCATTGGCATCGACACGAACCCTGTGTGTTTTTTTGCGGGGGCCGACACCGCTCTCACAAAAGCCTTTGTCCCGGTCAAAGTTCGATTCGAACCTCATTGGCATGAGCTTATCTGATCCGGACAAGCTTCTTGCGCTCGCATCTCCGCAATGAAGCTGCGTTATTCGCTGGATGCTGCGAGAACAGTGGTAAGCCTTCGTGCCCAATCCGAAATAAGCGTCTTCGTCGAGAACTAAACCGACTGGGACACCTCCACGATCTCCAGGCCGCCAGGAACCGATTCGCAAGAGGGATTGCGCCTTCGCAAATACGGCGCAAAGAATCGGATAGTCGGAGACAAACGCGACACAACGTCACAAATTAACCGCCCGCACCAGAATCCATAAGACACTGAGGCAGTCCTCCTCACCGCTGTCGGCGTACACAGCGCGTCGACGTGTTCCTCGACCTGCCAGCTCCGAAATGGGAGAAGGAACTATCCCGATTTCAAACTCAGCAACGGCTTGAATCGCGAAGTATTTGGACTTCGAAATGCAAATCCGTCCGCGGAGGAAACAAACATGAGCAACAAGCTGACTGGAATAGGATTCTTCGCAGTTGGAGCCGGTATCGGCGCTGCCGTCGCTCTGCTCTATGCGCCCAGAGCCGGCAAACACACCCGCGCTCGAATTCGCGACAGTGCAACTATCACCATCCACCGCGCGGAGGAGATCGGAAACGATATTCGAACCTGCGTTTT
>CAZIPZ010000117.1:11136-12024 GCA_964541075.1 uncultured Solibacteraceae bacterium
GGCCGTGCACGAATCGAAGAGTGCATACGCTCTGTCGCCTCGTAGAGGGATCTCGATGTTCCTGGATCGGACAGACGCAGGGAGACGGCTGGCCAACGCTTTGTGGACCTACAAGGGACGGCCGTGTGTTGTCTACGCGCTACCTCGCGGAGGCGTCGTGGTCGGCGTTGAGGTCGCCCAAGCCCTCGATGCTCCGCTGGATCTCGCAATTGTCAGAAAAATCGGCCATCCGCTGTCTCCGGAGTACGCCATCGGCGCTGTGACCGAAGAGGGAGACCTTGTATCCAATCCTCAGGAAACGATGCAACTCGACCCGGATTGGCTCGCCTCCGCGGCACAAGAGCAAATGGCGGAGGCGCGAAGACGGCGATTGCTGTATCTCAAAGACCTCGAACCCATCGAGGTTCAAGACAAGGTTGCCATTCTTGTCGACGATGGAATCGCTACAGGTTTCACCGTGGAAGCTGCCATCCGTCAGCTTCGGAAACGCCGCCCCAGGAAGATAGTGGTCGCGGCGCCTGTCGCGGCCGCAGACACAGCTGATCGCATTCGGCACGAAGTGGATGACCTCGTTGTGACCACGATCCCCAAAGGCTGGTTTGGCTCAATCGGTTCCTACTATCGGCATTTCGAGCAAGTCAACGACGAAGAAGTCATTGCGCTCATGGAATCAAGCCGCGGATTGCGCAGCTCGATGCCATAAACATTTGATGCCCCGATTACGCGGTTGCTACAGGGATTTTCTTGAGCTTCCATGGCGATCGGCTGTAATCGTCAACATGCCGCTTTCATTTCAGCGCTGACCTTCGCAGCATCGATAGCCTTCCGGAAGTGAATGTCGCGAAGAAGGTTGCCTGCGCCGAACTCACAAACGTGGACTTCGCCTTT
>CAZIPZ010000118.1:0-12014 GCA_964541075.1 uncultured Solibacteraceae bacterium
CCCTAGAGGAAACGCCATTCTTGCATTTGGTAACCATCCACATTGCGATAAGCCATTTATCCAATGGAATTGGGGAATCTTCCATAACTGTTCCGGCCTTAATCGAAAACTGGCGCTTCGGATGACGCGCCTTACATTGAAACTTCTGCCGCGCCGGAATGAACGTTGCATCATTGCGCCCACACTCAGGACAGACGGGCTTTCCATCCGGCCAGCGAGACGCGGACAGATAAGCGATGCAGTTCATTGGATTCGAGAAAAACTCAATCGCGGCTTTCAATGTTTTAGGTGTCTTCATGATGGGGCAATAGTAGCAAATGGATGTGATGCGTCAAGTATATTATTGCCCAATTTAGGGGCCGGCCTCTGGGCCCGCGGCAGTTTGCTTAATTCGTAGCGTCGATCAAATAACCGACCAAAGTACCGTTCCCTCCTCCAATGAAGTCACAGCCCTGAAAGGGAACGAGCAACAGCGGCGTCAGTCCTGGCTCGAAATAGAAACGAATTCGCTTATCGATGATGATGTTGCGAACATCGGGCGCCACTCCAGTCGGCGCGATGTCGAGGCGACTGCCGGTATTGTCGGACCTTGCCAGAGTCAGGCTTTTCATCTTGAAGTCATCAATACTGCCGGAACAGATCATGTTCACGGACACATGTTCCACGACCAGGCGTTTTCCTGTGGGAACAGTTGGGAAGGCCACTGCACAGAGAACATTTGAACAATTCCCGAAAGTAATACCGGAGATGTTAACGGTGTTCTGATACGGCATCCGGCCGGGCTCATCGACATTCTTCGTGTACGCGGGCCGGATCTGCGCAATAGCCTCACCTGCAGTCGCATGGAAAATCAAAGCCAAAACCGCCAGACCGGCAGCTCCGAAAGTCAGTTTACGTAGCGTTGAAATGCTCATTTTTTTTCTTCTCCTAAACGATCAATAGATCGGTCCGTGAATAAGATTCGCCGCACCAGTCCGGCGCCCTGAGTTTCCGAAGTTGAAGCAAAGGAGGCGCCGCAATTCGAATGCAGGCGTCGGGATGCTTTGTTGGACCTTCAGCTTCCCCTGTAAATAGTCCCGACGATTTCTAAGCGGAAGCGAATGACGTTTGACGTAAAGCCTTGAAACAGCAAATTACGACACCCGCTTCGAACGTCTGAAAGAATGCGTCGGAGTCCTTTACGTTCTTGAAATTTCGAAGGTCAAACAGTCAAAATCCGTTTGTTGGGCTGGGTACTTATCTTAAGAAGACGACTCCAAAAGACCTTCTCTTGATCATGCGCAGACGGACCGATGGAATCCTTTGCTTTGCCGAAAACGGCATGAAAGGTCAGGTTTGCTTCACTTGGCCGGAATACTGTCAAAACAGAAGGTGGGCCGAGTTTATTGGACCGCGGCTGCGCAAGGAAATTGATCGATCTGCGGATCGCCCCACCGTACACCATGCCCGTCTCAGACAGCAAGGCACACCGCCACATCAGTAACTGTCTTAAACCTTCCCGCGGAAACGGTAGGCACCTGTGGGCGCAGGCCTTCCGGAAAGCTTGATTCAGTTGAACGCCTTACTTGTCCAGAATACGCGTCGTCTGCGGTATCAGAATCGTAAACACACAGCCTAGGCCCGGCAGATTTCTTGCCGTGAGTGTTCCACCGTGGGCTTCAACGGCGCGCCGTGCGATGGCCAAGCCAAGTCCAGTGCCACGCCGATCGTTCCTTTCTTGAAAAAAGGGCTTAAATAGGCTTTCAGTACTCGTTTCGGATATCCCGCCGCAACGATCTTCGACTTCAATCGCCACGGCCTCACGTATGGAAAATCCTCGAAGAATGATGGTTTCATAGTCCGGCGTAAATTTGATCGCATTCCTAAGAAGATTATCGATTGCTGATGAAAGGAGCCGTTGGTCGACATCGATAACCAAGCCTTCATCAGCTTTAACCTCAATTTGAACAGGCCGCTCCGGTCGGTTGTCCGCTATCACTTGTTCAAACAGGTCATCCAACCTCTGCCATTCCCGTTGGGCGATCGCACCGATCAGCCGTGCCTCAGCCAGAGATTCGGCGACCAGATTGGCAATTCTCCCTAAAGCGCGCTGGACAACATCGGCCGTACTGCCGTTAAACCCTGCTTTGCCTTTTCGAATAAGCTCGAAAGCCAGCGAAGCATTTCCAACCGCATTGCGTATTTCATGAATAACAAACCCTAGATGTTCGGCTCTATTCTTCTCTTCTGTGGACCGCGTTTCTTCGAACGATTCAATCGATCTGGCAATGCCTTCATCGACACATCGATTCAAAACTTGGAACTCCCGAGGCAGGACGGTTTCACTGTACTTTACGGCCATCTGGCTGACGGCGTCGCATACCAATCCATAGTCGTGAACTAATCGACTGAGATCAAATCCTTGTGATTTTCGAATAAACCCCTGCTGTCTGGCCGTAGTGATTCCCAGATCGGTTGCATTGATTTCTTGGGAGCTATGATCTGCGCGGAGCGCATCGATGACCTCATCGACAAAGCAGGGAATTTCGCTGATGAGTTCCTCATCGTCGCGCCCTGGATATCGATTTTTCAGATCTTGGAGACAGAAATCGAGGATTTCGGTCCTATGGGCGGATATGAAATCGTGCAGCATGTCATTCCTTTTCCCCCGGAACCTTGGGATTTGTCTTTTAGATGCCTGATCTGTTTAGTTGAAACTATGCCTGAGTGATTAAGACGATTCCCGTTCGGGGAATGTGGCGTGTGGAGAGTATCACTGGCAATGACGGAAATTCCTACCTTTATCGAACAAGTCTCTTCAGCACGCTACAAAAACTGACCCCCACTGTGAATCGGGACTTCGATAAAAAGTGTTCCTTCAGTGAACAACTGGAGAATATCACGCGGACAGGAGTATAGCAGGTTGGATAAGGAACGCTGTCTTCAGCGGGAACCAGGACTCCACCTCAGTGGTTGTTTCATCTGACATTGATTCAAGCGCCCCACTGATTCCTGCGTTTAACCGGTCACTGCGGAACGATGGGATGGGGCAGCACGACGCCACCGATCGCATCGGCTGTAGAGAATTGCGATGGTGCGAAGGCAGCCTGAGGAGTAGAATCTACAAATCCTTTCAGTCTCACTTAGATTGTTGGCATAAACGGGGCCGCCTAACTGATTCTGGATCGATCGATCCGGGAATTACCTTTCTGCGGCGGCTCTGATACCTTCGCGACATAAGGCCTTTCCCAATAGTCTACAGACCAAATCGCAAAAGCCGAGTTACGGCCGAATTACGAAAGAGGAGCAACATGGGCAACAAACTGTACGTTGGGAATCTGCCATTTTCTGCGACTGATGACTCTCTGAGAGAAATGTTTGCACAAGCAGGCCAAGTCCAGTCGGCCAGGATCATCACCGACAGGGACACTGGCCGCAGCAAAGGCTTCGGATTTGTCGAAATGTCGACGAACCAGGAAGCATCCGACGCTATCAACAAATTCAATGGTGCGGACTTTGATGGGCGCTCGCTTACCGTAAACGAGGCTCGACCGATGGCGCCCCGAGAGGATGCCGGCCGCGGCCACCGTGGTGGCGGACGTCAACGATGGTGAAAGATGCGGAGCGAACTCCTATGCACCTATCCGGACATCCGCGTTCGCTAGACAAACGATGGTATCTCGGAGTGCTTTGCCAACGGTGCAAAGCGAAAATTCTCTTTGCTCGCGATTTCACAGACGGGCGGAGCAAGGTGCTTCCGCCTGCAACACTTGTCCTGACGTGCGCCGAAGAGAAGTGCGGCCACAAAGGGGATTACTCCAAGGCAAAGATATCTCGGTTCCAAAAAGCCCTAACCACAGTCGACAGCAGTGGTGGTCGGAAACGTGCTCATTGAACGAGTGATCAATGATTTCCGGAGGATGTTTGCTTCTATGGAAATCAAATCGGTTCTGACTGTGACAGTCCACTAGACTGGAGGTTGGCTTGGATGATGAGCGATTCAACGCGGAATTAAGCACTGCCCTGCTTGGGTTCAACGGAGAAGCAGTTCTGTATTGCCAAGGCATTTCAGACACCGTCGCCCGAGAGTACGCCATGGAGTATTCGAGTATGCTTCAGAAACAGGTCAAGGGACTCGAAGCTCCACTTCCCCGGATTCCAGCCGGACTCTTCGAGCCAAATCGCAACTTGATTCGTGCCACGCTGGATCGGATGTGTAAGAAGTATTTTCCTTAGGCGTGATTGACCTTCACGGAGCGTCATCCGGTTGGATGGCTCCATGGCCTTCGATTGAAAAGAAGGTCTGCCCTGTGATGCCTTAGCGGAAAAAGGCGACTCGGGTCTTATAACTTTGGACGCATGGTGTTGAACTCGGCGTTTAACTCCCGTTCAACCTCAGTGAAACCGCACACACAGGGCGCCGAAGCCGGACAATCCGGCCGATGGCGGCCATAGCGTCTCAGCAGCTCGCGCCAATCGACGGCTGGAGTTGTCGGGAAATGTTGAAACATTGCCGCTCGTTCGGCCCAGGCAGCCAAGTCATTCCAGGCGTTTTGAACCTCGGCGGCCAGGCCTTGCCATATGTGACTCGCGATTGCACCGCGACTCAATAAACGCGTTCGAAAGGTTCCATATAACTGTTCACCAGTCATTTGCGGCCTCCAATCACAGGATCGTCTAAGGGCCCCGCAAATAAAGGGAATTTTTTAGGCGATAGGTGCGTTATTTCTGACTCGGGACACTACCTTGCGGGATTTGGAGGAACGGCATTAATGAATTCAGGTGAGGCCAACCGCGAACCTGCGTAGCCGTGAACATCACCGAAGCGGCGATGATTCACCCAGTCTTCACGGGCTTGTGCGATCTCGTCTTCCGTTCGCGCCACAAAATTCCACCACATTAGAATGTGTTCCCCGAATGGCCGGCCCCCGATTAGCAGTAAGCGCGAATCCCGATGAGACGACACCTCAAGTTCATCGTGACCTAAGCCGACATAGTGCAAAGCGCCGCGATCGAGGCGACGGCCTTGGATAGCGACGTCGCCTTTCAGAACAAGCAGAGCATGCTCGAAGTCGCGTTGTAGCGGAACAGCCACCGGTTGGTCTGATTGAAACTCAATATCGGCCCCAATTACAGGCGAGAACATGCGCGCCGGTGATGTCGCACCCATCATTTCTCCCACAATGACAGTGGCCGTTGCTGCTGGCAGGCTGGCCGACGGGAGAACGGGGTAATGATCGAACACCGGCGTCATATTGCGATGTCCATCAGGCAATGCTATCCAGAGTTGAACGCCGCTCAGCTCTCCTGAATTCTCCGAAGGAGTTTCTTCGGCGTGGGCGATGCCCGCTCCGGACGTCATCAGATTCAGTTGGCCGGCATGCATGACAGCTTCGCACCCAAGGCTGTCATGGTGGACAACCTCGCCCTTCAGAAGCCATGAAACCGTCTGCAACCCCATATGGGGATGCGCCCCAACATCCATTGCCTTTTCACGCGTGAAGCTGATCGGACCATATCGATCGAGGAAACACCAAGGTCCGACCATGCGACGCCGGCTGCGCGGGAGCGCTCGAAGGATTCTCATCCCCCCAACCTGCGTCTCGCGGGCCGGAAGACTCTCGATCTGCAACACCGGGTTCATTCTGGTTCTATTCTATCGGGACAAACATCACTTCATCTAATACGTCAGGATGGCTGCCGAAAAATCATCACAATAACGATTAGCCCGACAGCTCCGGACATTCCTTTGACCAAAGGATCAATGCTGCTGAAGAGAATAGCCGGCGTCAGCAGCACGACCACCGTTATCGTCGCCGCGACTTTGACGTGCGGCCGTATAGCGCGTCTTTCGTGCCAATCCCGGATGATGGGCCCCATTGTCTTGTGCTCCAGCAGCCATGTATGCAGCCTCCGCGACCCTCTCGAAAAGCAAAAGGCGGCCAACAGAAGAAAAGGCGTGGTGGGCAGCAGGGGAAGCGCCACACCAAGAAAGGCGAGCCCCACACAAATGCATCCGGCTAAATTGTAAAGGAACTTACGCACATGGTTCCCGATGTTCAAGGCATCTCAAGCAAACCCAAGTTTCATTCTGCTACGCGAAAGGGCCCGGCTGCAAAGTGCGATTTCGTGCGCACACTCGAAGTGGTCGGTCGTGGCGCCCGAATTCAACACAAAAATCCGCCACCTGCCTGCGTCCGAAAGTACCGCAGCTGGCGAACGTTGCCGTGATCATAGGCTTTCTGCTGCCCGGATGAGCGCACGCTGCAGGACCAAACGCCCGGATGCTGATTGGGATTACCGGAGCACTCGGCTCAAGCGCACTTTCGGAGAATCAAATCACCTGAGCTGGTAGCGAAATCCATGCTCCACGGTTTAAAAACGCTTTTTGATCCAAAAAACGTGATCGACCTTCAATCCGGGACCTGCTCTCCTCCCGGGACATCCTGGGTGGTCACACTCCAGAAATCAGGGGCTTCCGGCTTCAGCTATGGAAAATTTGTTATGGACGCCTTGTTTTCGGGCTTGGCGCCATCGCAATTTTGGTTTGCTGCGCGGCAAGCTCCGTTAGCGGCGTTCGATTCTCGCTTCGCTGCAGGGCCATTTTCGTTTGCCGCCGCGCAATCTCACTTCGCAACACTGCATTTCGTCTTCGCCGCAGGCCATTTTCATTTGGCGTCGTCGAGTTTGCTTTTAAAGCGGCGCGATTTCGTTAGATTCATTGTTCTGGAAAGAATGTCGCTTACGATTTGACCTTGCCATGGTTTTACGACATCAAAGTGGCTGTGTAAAATCTTTGATGTACGCAAAAATCATGGAAGGGTTATCCAGCCGGCCCCATGGCCCGGCGCGCCGCCTTAGCAGGAATGATTTGATTCTTATGGAAAAGGGGGTGCGCCAAGTCGAAATGCCCCGCCGCAAACACGATATGCAGTTGCGCGAAGCGAGAATGCAGGGACGCCAAGCCGATTTGCAGTGGCGCTTACCCCGAATGCCTGGAAACAATTCCGGACCAACCTCGAAAATTTGTTTTTCGGGATTTTAGTGAGATTTTGAGGGACAAGAGGATGCATTTTGTGGACAGCGTACCGTTTGTTGAAGGAGATGGTGCTCTTTGACACCAAATTCAACGACTGAACCATGCGCAATGATGAATCCAAGCGAGGCGGCCGACTTTCATCTGTCCTCCCTGCGCTTGACAGGCGTTTCTTCCGAAACTCTGGCGTGTTCGCCCGAATATGGGGTTCGGTGCGCCCCACACAAACAACCGGCCTTCTCCAAGGATGGAGAAGGCCGGAATGAAAAGCAGTCAGCAACCCTTGGCGAGTCGCCTCACATTTAGAAGGCGAACTTCGCGCCGAATTGCATTTGACGGCTCGGCAGTGCAGCCGAAATGTTGCCGAAGTTGGCAGCGTTGAACACCGTCACCGGGTTGTAGAAGTTAACGTTGTTGAAAATGTTGAACATCTCCCATCGAAACTGGAGGTCCTTGTTCTCAGCAATAGTGAACTTCTTCACGAAGGACATATCGGTTCCGATGTAGCCGGGCGTGCGGAGAATGCCGCGCCCCGCGTTGCCGTAGGTTCCGGGCGTCACCTGGAACGCAGACTTCTGCCAAAAACTGCCGCGTGGCTCGATTTTTCCAGTGTGCTTCGGGTCCCCTATCAAGTCGGGACGGTCTGATGTGCGGCCGTCGCCGTTGTTGTCGAAGCTGAGGGTCGGAGTCAGTTGATTACCAGAGTTCGCTCGGAAAATGCCGGACACTTGCCAGCCCTTGAGCAGTCCGGCGGCTGCGCCAGTCAGATTCTGCCCGAACGGCATGTCCCAAACAAAGCTAGTGCTCAACCGGTGACGGCCATCTTCCACACCATTGCCCTTGTCCAGATTAAGATTGTAGGAATCGCGATACTGGCTCGCGCTCCCGTTTTTCCGCGGCTGGCCGTTGTCGATCATGTGGCTCCACGCATAGGAATTCAGAATCGAGAGTCCTTGACTGGCTCGCCGCTCCACGCGGAGTTGCATTCCGTGGTACATCAGGCGAATTCCGTTGTCCATGAAATCGAGGTTGGGCTGGAACAACGGATAAGGCCTCACTCCGTTGATCGGCTGATTGAGGCTGCGATACCGATTGACGCGTGTCCCTCTTTTAGCGACATAGCTCGCATCGACAACGATGGATGCGGGCAATTCTCGCTGCACTCCAAAATTCCAGTGTTCATATCGGGCGGACTCGACGTCATACCACAAACTGTTAATTGTGATAGCGCCTCCGGCGGCAGTGGCCGGCCAAGGATTCTCCAACGTCGGCGTCTGAGCTCTTGTAAAGGTCTGAGAAATCGTGAACGGCGCCTGGGTTGAATTGTTGCAGAAGCAAAGGTCTTCGACCTGGTATAAGATTCCGTAGCCGCCGCGAAGAACGGTGCTGGTGCGGCCGCCCGGCGTCCAAGCGAATCCAAACCGGGGACCCGGATTGTTCTTTTGCCATTTGGTATACGTCTTGGAGGTTCCAAAGGCGAGATCCGGATACAGGCTCTTGTAGTAATCGATTCCCGGCTGGAACCGGCGCAGGCCTTTCTCAAGAATGCGAATGCCTCCGCGTCCATTGTTCAACGTCGGATCAAACGTGGAGAGCTTTCCATACTTCTCATCGAGCGGCCCGAAGTAGTCCCACCGCATTCCGACGTTCAATGTCAGATTGGAATTGAGCTTGAAGTCGTCCTGCGCAAAGAAGCCGTAATTTTTTCGGAACAGATAGCTCGTCAGCGGCGTGTTGGGAATCGGGGGATTCCTCAAACTGGTTTCAGCGTATCCCAGCAGAAAGTCTGCGAACGGATCCCCTGTCGTTGATCCGGTGAACGTGAAGCTTCCGCCCTGACTGAAGTAGAAAACCGAACTGCTGACGTACTGAAGCATGTGGTCTGCGCCGAATTTGATCGCATGGCTCCCGCGCTGCAGCGAAACCACATCTGCGAAGGTCCAGTTTCCATCGACTCGGTCTTGGTTCGTGCTGTCACCCAGCTTCGCATACCCGGTAATTGAAATCTGCGGAGTCGCCCATAGGATCGGATCCGCATCGGCTGCGGTGCCGTTGATTCCCAACTGTCTCGCATAGTTGGCCTTCCGGTCTTCCGGGTGGCGCGTACGGAACGAGCGTGAAACGCCCGCGCGAAATTCGTTGACCACAGATGGCGTAATGGTCCACACATCCTGCAGAGAAACAATATGGTTGCGCAAACCGCAGCATGTTTGGAAACCTGGAATCTCCGGCCTGTTGAAATTGTATTCCAGGAAGTTCTCACGGAAATATCCATAGGAAAAGATCAACTGGTTGTTGCTTGTCAACGCATGGTTGATCTTAAGGTTCGGCAGCGAGTAATCATCCGGCTGGTCGAACGTAGACAAGGCGTTGCTCGTCAAGGCATTTGCATCGGTGAGCGTGGCCCGCTCCCAATAAGGCCGGAAACCCAAGGCGATCCTCGAAATGCGCGAAGCGGGAATCTGGTTGTTGGGAAACGGCTGGCCGTTCTGCGGATCGCGAATCACTCGATTGATTCTCGATAGGTTTCCGGTCCAAAACTCGGCCAGCGGAACGGTCGAAACGATTGTGAGGCTTTGGTCCTGCTGTTGCCCTTGAAATCCGACAAAGAAAAAGGTTTTGTCTTTGATGATCGGACCACCCAGCACACCACCGTATTGATAACGACTGAACGCCGGCTTTTTGGCTTCAAAGAAGTTGCGCGCATCAAACCTTTCATTACGACCGAAGAAAAACCCCGTTCCGTGTAATTCATTAGTGCCGGATTTCGTGATCGCGTCTACCTGCGCGCCGGCAAATCGGCCGTACTGCGCGGCGTAGTTTTGAGTTTGAATTTTGAACTCAGCGACGGCGTCGATGTTGACTCGGATGGCAGGCTCCATCGTGATGGATGCATTGCCATTGACGCCATCGAGGAGAAATCCATTTGCTTGTTCTTCCATACCCGCCGCAACAAAGCCTCCGCGATCCGACAAGTGAGATCCGGGCCTCGGCGCAAACGTACCCGGGGTGATATAAGCGAGCGAAGAGAAATTCCGTCCATTCAGAGGAAGCTCGACGATCTTTCGCTCCTCCACAACTTGTCCGACTTGCGAATTGTCGGTCTGCACAACGGGCGCCTGGCCCGACACTTCGACAACTTCACTGACTGCTCCAACCTGCATCGTGAAATCAATGCGAAGCCGGGCGTCGACGTCGATCTTCAGGTTCGAGCGAACCTCTTTCTTGAATCCAGGCAGTTCCGCCGAAACCGTGTACACGCCGATCTGCAAAGGCTCGATCCTATATTCCCCGGTTTCCGTCGTAACCGCCGTACGCGTTTGGTTTGTACCTAGATTCGTCGCTGTGACCTCGACTCCCGGTATACGCGCGCCACTCGAGTCCGATACGGTTCCTAACACCGCACCTGAGCTGACCTGAGCGTATGCGGGAATGTGGAGCAACAACAGAAACACAAGAGTAACTTGTAGTGCTCTAATAAACACGATTTCCTCCTTCATACATTTGTAATGAGTGAACCACCCACAGGGGTGAAAAACTTTCTTGCGGTGGCAGACATATCTGTAGATCCGATTACGGTCGCTACAAAATCGTATGCGAGAGCGAACCCACAAGCAACCTAGAACGCATCGGCGTGGCTGGAAGTTCCGGCAAGAAGTTAAGGAATTATCAAAAAACAGTATCTGGTGCGAGTACCCGAGGAATTTCCGCAGTGGAAAAAATTGCTTACTCGGCGCAACAGCTCAGAACGTACATGGGCGGATTGATCGGTTGACGAGATGTCCCTGTCCCTTTTTTCAGGCGTCCACATTGTTGCGTGATAAAGTCCCGCGGCATGATTCAGAAGTTTGACTACAAGATCTGGCAGGTCATTTCGGCCTCGGCGGTCGGAACGATGATCGAATGGTATGATTTCTATATTTTTGGTAGCCTCGCCACACTGATTTCTCCGCTTTTCTATCCGCCCGGCAATGACACGCTCGCTCTGATCGCGTACCTCTCGACGTTCGCTGTCGGTTTTGTCGTCCGGCCTTTCGGAGCGTTGTTTTTTGGCCGCATTGGCGACATTGCGGGACGCAAGTACGCTTTCCTGATCACGCTGCTTATTATGGGCGGCGCCACCGCCCTGATTGGCTTCCTTCCAACCTACGCCACCATCGGAATCGCCGCGCCGATCATTCTCTTGATCATCCGCGTTCTTCAAGGGTTGGCCCTCGGCGGTGAATATGGCGGCGCCGCAGTTTACGTTGCCGAGCATGTGCCGGACGGCAAGCGCGGCTTCTACACCAGCTTCATCCAGATCACAGCGACTTTGGGATTGTTCGTCTCACTGGTTGTGATCCTTCTCGTTCAGAATACGATGTCCCGCGAGACATTCACCGCGTGGGGATGGCGAATCCCTTTCTTAATTTCGATCTTCCTAGTCGTCATTTCTGTCTACATCCGCCTCCGCATGAAAGAATCGCCAATCTTTCAACAGATCAAAAGCGCAGGAATGACATCCGCCAAGCCGCTGAAAGAAGCGTTTGCCAAATGGGACAACCTCAAGCGCGTGCTGGTCTCTCTATTCGGAGCGACAGCTGGCCAGGGCGTCGTATGGTACACAGGTCAGTTCTATGCGCTGTTCTACTTGCAAACGATTCTGAAGGTGAACGCGACGTCGGCGAATTACATCATCGCCACAGCATTATTCCTGGGAATGCCGTTCTTTGTTCTATTCGGCGCGATATCGGATCGCATCGGCAGGAAAAAGATCATGATGGCAGGATGTCTTCTGGCCGCCCTTTCCTACATACCGATATATAAATGGATGCAAGCCGCGGCGGGCTCAAACGTTGTGACGGCCACGTCGCAGCGAAACGCCGTCACGGGAGCAATCGGCCTGACTCCCATGACCGATGTGGGGGGACGGCTGCAGCCCGCTGTGGAAGTGCTGCCGTATAGCAATTTTGTGAACTTCATCACCAACGGCGCGGCATGGAACCTGATTCTGCTGGTC
>CAZIPZ010000119.1:0-11971 GCA_964541075.1 uncultured Solibacteraceae bacterium
CGGCGATGATTTGCTCTTCGGTGAATGTCTTTCGCTTCATGGTTGAGTTCTCCTTTTACAAGAAAACTCGCCCCCAGCGTGTGCGGTTTTTCGGGGATAAGGTCATTTGGACGCGCCTCAAAGACAGGGCCTCGTCAAAAGTGTTCTAAACACACTCCCACGGCTGGAGGAAGCGAATCTATCTAAACATGCTATGAATTCGTCTCCGCAGCGGCGCCGCCCTTGTAACGAGTAGCCGACTAAAGCTAGCGGAGCTTCTGGAGGTTTTGCTCAGCACGGCGTCCGCTGTCGGAGTCGGGCGCCAGCGCGACGGCTTTTTGCCAGTACTCGCGAGCCCGTTGATCCTGAGACAGGTTTCCGTAGATGGCGCCCAGATTATAGATGGCGTCCACATTTAAGGGATTGATTTCCAATGCGTGCTCGGTCGCCCGGATCGCTCCGCTTACGTCTCCGGTTTCGAACAAGACACGGCCGAGCTCAAGACTGGCGTCGGTATTCTTCGAGTCCTGAGCCACGGCCTCTTTCAGATAGCGAATGGAGTCATTCAATTTACCTGCGTTCCGCGACACCTGTGCCAGGCGCATCAGGATTGGAACGTGGTCCGGATTCTTCTCGAGTTCACCCAATAACGCCTTCACTTCATGCTCGCGGTCAGCGCGGGTGGCAAGCGACGATATCATCATGGGCGCAGATGACGCGTCGCTGGCGACGGCACGATCCGGCGCAGCTTGCATGTATCTATATAACGAGACCGAAGCCACCGCCATCAGGATCACGGGAACTAGCCACATCAGCACCCTTCTGTTCATGACACCTCTCATACGGTTTTCTCGACAATCTCCACGCCAACCTTTTGCAGGAAATCCTCAGGCGATTCGCCCCCAATCAGGACAAAGACATAGTCATTCTTAAGAGTCAGCATTGTTCCTGCAGACTCGATAATGACTTCGTCCAGAAGGATCTCCTTTAGTTCCGAATTGAAAATCACTTTGACGTCGCCATTTGCCTCGGCCTTTTTCAACAAAGCCTGGTTCCGCTCGCGGGCGCGAGTGAAGCAACCCCCGCGATAAGACAATGTGACGCGATTCTTGCCTTTCTTACCAAGGGCGACGGCTGCCTCAATTGCAGAATCGCCGCCGCCAACGACAGCTACATTGCAATCCTCGTAGCAATCGGCTTCGATGAGCCGGTACGTCACTTTCGGAAGCGTCTCTCCCGGCACGCCGAGCCGCCTGGGAGTTCCACGTTTTCCTAACGCAAGCACGACATTCCGAGCCAAATATGATCCGCAGTTGGTCGTCAGACTAAACTGGTCGTCTTCCTTCCGCTGGATGGCCTCCACTTTCTCATTTGTTCGCACTTGCACGCCGGTGTTGGAGACGATTGCTTCCCACACACCGAGTAACGACTCCTTCGTGCCGTCGGCGACGTAAAGATTTCCGTACAAGGGCATTTCGATCGGTTCGGCCATCAGGAATTTGTGACGCGGGTACTGCCTGATCGTGGATGCGATGTCGCCCTGCTCAAGGGTCACGTACCGCAGACCCATCTGTAGGGCCGCAAGGGATGCGCTGAGGCCCGCTGGACCGGCGCCGACAATTGCGACATCGTATATAGGATCCGGTTCAGAAGATATTGCCGGCGCCCTCGCCTTAACGTGATCCATTACAAGCCGCCCTTCGTTGATAGCGGTCTTGATCAGCCCCATTCCTCCGAGTTCTCCGATCACAAAGAGGCCGGAAACGTTCGTTTCGAAATTTTCACGGACGCGCGGCACACGGATCGTCTGGCGGACGCCGCCAATGGAGAGCGTGATGGCGGACGTTGGACACACTTCGGAGCACTTGGCATGGCCGGTGCACCGGCCGGGATGAGCCAAGATGGCCTTGCCACTTACAAGTTCAAGCGTCCCAGTTTCCGGACAAGCTTCGATACACGATCCACACCCGATACACAGCGTGGCATTGATCACCGGCGTCGCTTTGCCGGGCTTGGCCGGACTTGTTTTTTTCGCCCCATCCGACGCGCGATGCACTTTCCACAAGGCAAGAGCGGCGCCGCAGGCAGCGCAGAACGCTGCTGAAGCCGTAACCGGCTTGGCACAACGCGGGCAGGGAAAAGTCTTTTCCGGGTTTCCACGCGCGAATGGAGCAGGCCTCGCCGACGTCATTTTCTTGAGGTAACGCCTCAGAAAGAGGAAGGTCACACCCAAACCAATAGCAAGCGAGTAAAGAGTCTCCATCAGTAATAGCCTAGAAGAAGAACGAGCGTGATATGGATCACCGCAAGCACGGCGAACGAATAACTGAATGGGCGGTGCACGACATGCCAAAGCTGAAACAACTGACTCGTCCTTCCGAGAAACGATTTTTTCGCCAGAAGCCAGGCCTGCCGCCTGACCAGACGCACCGCTTCCTCCAGTGCGTGATTCGATGACGGTAAAAGCCCTCCTGCCGTACGAATCGTCTCCATTAACGACGAGCTCGCACGCCGACGCAAAGCGGCCAGTTGGAAGGGACGCTGAATGTCCATCCAAACCATCGCCACGATTGCCGGCGCGAGCGGCAACTGCTCGATCCGCTCGAGATCCGCTTTAGCCAGCACTGGCCGCAACTCTTCCTCGGAAAACATAAGCTGCGAGGCGACTTCATTCGCCGTGACGGCGCATAAGTCGCGAACTTCATCCAGAGTGAGCGCCGCTGCATCCAGACGCCGCGGAATTTGCGAGTACAAATAACGACCGATGAAGCCGCTTGCCATGACGGCCATCATGATCCAGTACGCGATTCCGGCAATACCTTGCAGCTTGAAGGAAGAATGCACCGTGATGATCAGCGGCGCTGAGATGCCGAAAAGGATGTGAAAATCCAGCCAGTTTTTCGTCTTTCCAAAACGCTGGAAAAACTTCCATCGCTTACGGAGGGGATAGGCGTAAAGGCAGCAGAACAACGCCGCGCCCAGTGTTCCGAGCTTCACTCCAATCTTGCCGCCGGGCCGGAGATCCGAATGCTTGGCGTTGGTCACCCGGTCCTTGAGATCGAGTTGGTAGTAATCAACGCCGTAGACAAGCGTTCCTACGAATACGACGGCAACAGCAACGCTGGCTGCGCCGAGTCGTATTCGATGGAACGATAATCTTGCCATGTATCTACTTTGCTTCGGTCTCGCGCGTCGAAGTCGTTACGGAAAAGCGTTTGTAGTCCGAAAATGTGTGCACGTTTCGCCATGTCCGCCGCGGCGTTTTCAATGATATCGTCGCGTGCATCGGAAGCCAGAACGTCTGGGAGGTTCCGGCCAGAGCTGTTGAACCGTAGTCCACATCCACCTGAAGTTCAGAGAGGCCCAGATCGTCCATCGGAGAACTCAGCTCGGCGTTGATTTTACGGACCGCCCCGGACATAGCGTCCACCGTCGCCGTTCCTTTCCAACGAATCGAGTAGACGTAATCCTTTAGCTTGAGCGCCGAAAGCGCCGACGCTTCAGGCTTGGATCTAAAAGCAATTCGCCGAACGCCGTCGCCGGACGGAATTTCGTTGAAGTCGAATCGATCACGGAACTCGGGATGAAACATCAGCAAAAAAGTCGGGAATCCGGAAGTAATGAGCAGGCGTTCCTGCTGTTCTGGATTCCTTTTACCCGCCATTGAGCGCGTGACGCGCGATTCTTCGACCAAAAGCCCGCGGGTTGTCGCCTTGAGAAAGGCGACATAGTTGAAGTCTGTGGTTTGCGTTGCAACGATCGCTCCATCCGAACTCATTTGGACCTGTTCAATCCGTTCTTTGCATTGCACTGCCGTGAACTGTTCCCAGAAAGACTCGGCGTTACGGGCGACGCGATCGATCAGGGTTTCCTGCGGAGCAACGAGCCCGACAAGAGCGGCTATAATGACCCACATATTTGGCGTCCCTTTAGAATCGGAAGTCCAGCCCCGTGCGGAGTTGGTCGTATTTTTGATCGGCGCCTTCGTGCCGGGTTCCGCGGAATCCGAGGACGAATCGCCCCAAGAAGACATCCATATTGCCGGATACAAACCATGCGTTACTTCGATTGCCGAGCAGCGAGTCGAATCGCTGATCTCCACCCTCAAATTCGAATCGCAAGCGCTCCGAGGCTTCTGCGCGCAAAGAAGCGGACCGGTACCGCCCAGTTGCCACAGTGCCTGAGAAGTGCGAATAGCGGACCTCCGCCCGCAGGCTGGTAGGGAAGAGTCTCGCCGTAATTCCTCCCATGCGATTCCAGGACGCAGCCTGGTCTTCGCTGCGTTTGCTTCGGCCCACGTTTCCATGCATGGTGAGCCCATACGGCAAATCAAGTCGCGCTCCCCCGTTCAGGCCTTGAAAAAGGATGTTGTCCAACAGACCTGCCGCGGCAAGGCGCGGGTCCGCTGTGGGCAGAATGCGGAAGTAGTTGTGACTGAGGTCGAGGGAAAGCCGTGCGGCGGGCTGAACTCTGGCAGTTAAAAAGCTTCGACTCAACGATACATGTGACGGAGACGCAAAGCTGGATCTACTGCGATAATCCACCTCGATGTTATGGTGGAGGGCCACCTTCCGTCCGATCAGAATGCCGTTTTCCGCGAAAAGGAATTGCCTCTCGGGTTTCCATTGCAGACGCGTCAGTACAATGCCAACGGCGCCTGTGAACCGCGCCTTGTCGAAACTGCCGGTCTGGAAGTTTGCGAAGGCTCCGCCCAACTGGCGGTCAGGGTTATAATTCCACGCCGTCGGATCCGGCGTCGTGCCGCCAAATACGCCAAGCGTCGCATTCTCGCCCATTCTCCGGCCGTAGTAGCCCCCATCCAGCGTGCTTAGGCTGCTTGCCCACGGAACCAACAAGCGTCCGATGCCGACGACATTCCGGGATTCCGGGCTATCGTAACGCAAGCCGAAGTGATAAACGCGCTGCAAAACATCGGTCAACGGCTGTTGTTCAGCTGCGCGCTTGCTGGTTAGGCGCGCACGCCAGTAACCATCTAGATTCCAGTAGGTGTTTCCTATGCGCGTGAAGTCGAATCGGAACGTGATGCCTTGCTGGTGGGAATTCAAGCGTGATGCGGATCGGTCCAGGATCGAATCTTGTTCGAAACCGATCCGGCCGCCGAAACGATTGACTTCCGGCAGCGGTGGCTTCGGAAGATATTTTCGCAATTCTTCTTCAAGAGGATCGTCGCCCCGGAATTCCACGATCTGTGCGTACACGGGGGCGTCCGAAGACGCAGCCGCTTGGGCAGCCAGGTCCTTGGAGTCTACGAATGCCGCATCGCCGGTTTGTATCGGCATGCTTGCTTTGATGATCTCGCAGGCCGCAGAAGTGGAAGCCACCGAAAGCACCAAGAGTTCAGCGATGGGCTGCGCCATCAGCGGCGATTCGCCGGGTCCGGGCCGCTTGATCGTCAAGCGCATTCCATCCTTTAACCCGGCGGCGCTGCCGGCTTCGATATATGCAACGTCGCTCGTGACGTATTTGACCCGGAAGGATTGCAGCTGCCCAAAAGCCGGAGAGAAACCAAAGCTCGATAGATAAAGACTAGCTATAAGGATGAAAGGCATGCGCATCAGTGTTTCCCGTTCGGATGACAGCCATAGCAGCGTAAGCTTTCGTACATATATCCCCGCACTTCCTTGTGTTTGTCGTCTGTCTTCCTTTTCTCGTGTTCGTGACAGCTGAGGCAGGCGAAGACGGAGTAGTTGGAGGTGTTTGCATGGCAATCAATACACGTGGACCACTTGCCGGAGTGGGCGCCTGAATAAATCGGAAACTTATGATTGAAGCGGGCGCCGTCCCACGTTGTCGTTGTATGGCACGTTTCACATGTTTTGGGGAATCCGGCCGCAACGTGATTGGGATTGGTGACGGCGGTGTACTCTCTGCTATGGCAGGAATAGCAATCCCCAGGCGTCCCGGTATAACGCCCTCCAACGTGACAATTCCCGCAGGGTGCGGTCGTATGTGCGCCGGTGAGCGCGAACTTCGTCAGGGTGTGATTGAACGTCGCTCCTCTCCATTGGGTGGTGTTGTGGCACAGTTGGCAGTCCTGAGGGAATCCTGCGGTCGCGTGATTCGGAGCGGTTGTGGAATTGTATTTGTTGAGATGACAGGACGCGCAGGTCGTGCTTAGACCTTGATAAGTTCCTGAAATGTGACAGGACGCGCAGGTGGCTGAACTGTGGGCGCCCGTCAGCGGAAATCGCGTTCTGGAATGATCAAATGCGGCTGGCTTCCACGCCGAAGTCGCATGACACAACGCACAGTCACGCGGGAACGCAGCGGCTAAATGGTTCGGATTTGTGGTCCGGGCGTAGAGCGGACCATGACATGAATTGCAGTCCTGTGGTGTTCCAGCAAACCGATTGTTGGCGTGACACTGTACGCACAAAACCGTCACATGCGCGCCCGTTAGAGGGAATTGCGTCTTTGCAGTGTGATCGAACCTGGCTCCGGCCCAAATCGTTGTCGAATGGCAGGCGGTGCAGTCCTGCGGGAAGCCCGCAGAGACGTGATTGGGATTGGCGGACCGGGTGTAATCGATATAGTGGCATCCGATACACGTTTGCGGTGTTCCGGTATAGCGGCCATTCACATGACACATCGCGCAGCCCACATTGACGTGCGCACCAGTCAGCGCAAATCGACTAGACGCATTATGGTCGAACCTCGCCCCCGGCCACATTGCCGTCGTATGGCAGGACTCGCATGTTTTGGGAAAGTTAGCCGTTACGTGGTTTGGATCGCGCGTAGATTCGAACTGCTTGTCATGGCACGAATCACATTGGAGCGGCGTCCCCGCATAACTGTTTCCTGCGTGACACGAAGCGCACGCCTTGCCTACATGGGCGCCGGTCAAAATAAATCGCGTCCTTGAATGATCGAACTGGGCGCCACGCCACGACGACGTGTTGTGACATGAAAAGCATTCGGTAGAAAAGCCCGATGATGTGTGATTGGGCGCAGTGGCGGCCGCGTATTCTTTTGCGTGGCATGACACGCAGGACTGCGAAGTCCCGGTAAAACCGCCTCCAGCGTGGCACTGCTGGCATGACGCAACGGCGTGGGCGCCCGTGAGCGGGAATCGTGTGATGTTGTGATCGAACTGCGCGCCCTTCCAGTTCACCTCGGTATGACACGTCTGGCAGGTCGTGGCGAAGCCTGCTCGCCGGTGGTTGGGATTCGTGGTTTGATTGAAGTTTACCGAGTGGCAGCTGAAACAATCCGAAGGCATGTCTTGAAATCTCTCGACTATGTGACATGACGCGCATTGAACTGAAACGTGCGCCCCTTTCAGTGCAAATCGAGTTGCGGTGTTGTGATCGAATTGGGCACGTTGCCACCGGCCTAGGTTGTGACATGTCTCACAGGCCGTGCTGAACCCTGCTGCGCGATGGTCGATAGAACGGGCATTCTGATAATCCGACACGTGGCACGATGCACAGGCCGTGCTCAGTCCCGTAAATGCGCCGCTAGCTGCGCCGCGATGGCAGGACTCGCAATTCGCCGCCGCATGCCTTCCAACCAGAGGAAACCGGTTGGCGTGATCTCTGACGGATTCAATCTCCGTTCTCCAGCCCTTCACCGTGTGGCAGTTTTCGCACGACGCACCGAACTGACGCCGATGGATATCCGCGTGACACGTCGCACAGGTCTGGCCGGTGTTGGCAAAAACCGGCTGCACGTGACAGTTGGTGCAACCCAGCTTCGCATGCTGGCCAATGAGCGGAAACTGCGTCTGCCGGTTGTGGTCGAAATCGGGAGAACGGCGTATTGGCTTCCAGGACTCCGAGCCATGACAGTTTTGGCAGGCGATTTCAATCGCGCCATGAGGATTTCGCGTTCGGCGGATTTCTTGTTGCGCGTTGGCATGACCCGAAAGGGCCGCAGCTGCCAGCACGAACATAAGAAAACGAATGCTCCATCTCAGTGGCATCGGGCACATTCCTTTGGCGCCTCGCGGTAAATGAGCGTCGGCCGGCCTCGAACTTCAGTCCGTTGCCTATGGCAGTCGGCGCAAAACACAGCGCGATGCCTTCCGTCGAGCGGGTACGCGGTATCGTTATGATCGAACACAGCTGGCTTCCATGCGACCGGCTGGTGGCAAGTGGCGCAGTCCGCGCCGCCGGGCCGTTTTGAAAACTGGGCGGCATGGATGTCCTCGTGACACGAGGAACATGTCTGGGGCGTGTCGCGGAACGACAATGGTTTCCCAAACCCGACTTGCTGTGAATGGCACCCTGTGCAGCTTGCTGTGCGGTGCTGACCTAACAAAGGGAATTTTGTAATGCTGTGGTCGAAAGGCTTCGATGGCTTCCAAGCGCGATCCGTATGGCAGATTTCGCAGGTTTTCCCTTTTTCGGCGAAACCATGCGGATCGCTGTGGCAGCTTGCGCAGATCACGTCAGCAAACCGATACCGGTGTGCATCCTGCCCGCGATCGCGCGTGTGACAGTCCACACATGCAATCGCCCCATGCGCGCCGGCGAGGGCAAAGCGGGCCTCACTATGCCGCGCCAGCGTAAAGGTCGAAGGAGAGAACCCTTCGACCTTGTGGCAAGATTCGCACTTATCCGAATACCTTTGTTTGAACTGACCGGCATGCACATCCCGATGACAGTTCACGCACGATTGGGCCTGCGGATAGTAGCTCGTGGCTTCGCCCTTGGACGGATGGCATTTCTCACACGACACAGCAGCATGCTTTCCGAGTAATGGATAGCGCGATCGCGAATGCGAGACGGCGGTGAAGGTGGTCGGCTTGAAGCCATTCACATTGTGGCAGCTAACGCAGTCTCCGCGGTCCCTCAGGTGCGCAAACTGCCCGGCGTGCTTATCCGTGTGACAATCTGTGCATCGGCCGTTCGCTATCGTGTCATTGAAGTTGGACGTCGTATGGCACGACCGGCACTGCAGGCCGGTGTGACGTCCAATCAACGGATAGGCGGTTCTGCCGTGATCGAAATTCGCACTGAGCGCAGCGGTGCTCGTTTTCCACCCGTTCGTGGTGTGACATTGGGAACACGGAGCCAGGAAAGCTCCAGCATGAGGATCTCGATGGCATGATGCACAGGTTGAGAAAGCAACATCTCTATACCGGGTCACCGCACCAGATTGGGCCGGAATATGGCAGCGCTCGCATGCGACGGAAGTATGCAGGCCCGTCAGAGGAAATCGAGTAGTTCGATGATTGAATTTCGATACAGCTTTCCATGAATCCTGCGAGTGGCAGGTCGTGCATGTGGCGCCGAGCTGCCCTCTATGAGTGTCCTGGTGACATGCAAGACATGCGGTCTTCAGACCGAGGAATGATTGGGTCTTGTGGCACTGACCGCATTGCAGCAAACTGTGCTTTCCCTCCAGCCGGTGTCCGGTCTCGGCATGATCGAAGCTTGCCTGCGATACCGGCCAACGAATCAATGCGGCATCCCGGCCGGCATGCTCTGCATGACATCGGGCGCAGCCCGTATCCCCCTTCGTTCGGTCCACGATTCGGGCGTGATATCCCCTGTTGCTTTGCACACGTTCTGCGATGTCGGCATGACAAGATGAACACTTCAATTGCGCCCGTCCTGAACCGAGCGAATGACACTTGACGCATTGAAGCGTTCCTTCAAGACCGCTGTGCCCCTTTGATAACGGCCCAGGCGACAGTTGAGCGAAAGCCGCTGCCGCGTGCAGGAAAAGCAGCAAGAAGGCACACGCGAGCCTCGACGAAATTTGTTTTCGGGAGAATGCAGCCAAGCTGAATACTTCCCCGAATTGCTGCCAGACCATGGCTTCCTACTTCACGCTCAGTTCTTGGTGAAAAAACTGAAATCCCTTTCCTCTCTCGCATGCGTTTGTAGCAGCAGTCCACGTTGACGCATTGTCATTGCTCAGCGTGCCGCCAGACATAATGTCCAACTATTGGGTTGCTTGGACTTCATTGGGGCGGCGAAGACGTTGCAATAGAGGCGCCAATTCAGGTTGGGGTTATTAGTTCGGAAACCTACAGCCAAAAACGTTCAGCGTGTTGGCTTTGGCTCAAGGTCATGCCTGTCGCATTCGCAAACGTTCCATGAAGTTGGTGGTGCGAAGTCAACACTACGGCAATCTCCCGGGAAGGCTCTGCACATTAATGCGTACGTTATAACGGTTTTCTAACTGAAGGCGCGGTCTAAGCTCTGAACGAATTGAAACGAATATAACAGCATCGCCCTCTCGACCTATTCACATGTTCTATGACCGTGCGTGTTTCGTTGATTTTTGGAAAAGTCATAGACCGTTACCTACAGTTGCTCAAAGCGAGCTTTGTGCGAGTTGGACAAAGTTCCAGAGTTAGGCGCTGCGGATCATGGAAAATTTTCAGCATCGGCAGATACCACCCACCGTCAAGGTTTTGCATGCATCGGAAGTTATGGCGCCAGGAATTCGAAGCGACCTTACGGCCCCGGGTGTGTGTAACGCGAGGGTCGCGACTGCGATTTACTGGCGTGAAACCGTTTTCCATGGAGCAGGAAGCGGCAAAGTTGTCCGGCAACATGAGTCAGTGTAGAACGTGCCGAAGACCGCAGCGGAACATATTCTGAGAGAGCCAATGGTCCAGGTGGTCAGTCAATCGTCCGTGGGAACGACTCCGGTTCTGTCCGAAGCGCCCCAACGGCAACATTGGCGGCATTGATCTTGGGCGGGATCATTGACAAAGAAAAGAATGGTTCTTTTTCGCTAACGGCGGCGTTGACGCGAATTGGCAGGGTGCAACCGACGGGTTCATAGGGAACGTCGTTGTAAATGGAATAATGGCCAGAGAACGCACCTCGGGATTGTTCCATTTGCTGGGACCACCTCGACCAACGATTCCACTCTGAGTGCATGGCAAAGCATCCTGGAGCCAACACCAGTCGCGATGCTCAATCTAAATGCAAACGAATCCAAATTCTCTGCAGACCATGGCCGCGGCACCTTCGTTCTCATTAGTGATGATCGAAAGAACCGATCGCCCTGCAAGCTCACCGTACTGGCCGGCAAGTTTCCCAATGGCAATATTGAACACAGCACCTAAAAGCCATCTGTGACCACCAAAGGAAAAAGAAAATATTGAAATCTCCGTTGCTGGAGCCTTCGCGTTGTGTAGTTGGAGTCGCTATTACAGCGTTATACGTGAGCTATTGAGCTATATCACGACCGGCTCTTAGATGATTCTTAGATCGGTGAGGTTCCCCGAACCAAAGGATGTGGTAACTGTTGGAAAAACAAAATGGGCGCGACCGGGATCGAACCGATGACCTCTACCGTGTCAATTTCGGCGGGGTGATAGATGTTGTTGATTCGTCTTCGTTCTTCCTGTGCGGTCGTGTCCTGCTTTGTCCGGTTCTCGGCAGTTAATGTTCCCAAATTGTTCCCAAGTTTCTGTTGGGAAAAACCGGTGGGAATGCCCCGAACTGGATGTTGCAAATCGGCGAATCTTCCGCTAGCGTGAAACACAATGATTGATCGCATCACAATTGACCCGAAGGTTTGCGAAGGACGTCCGACCATCCGTGGGTTGCGGATTACCGTGGACTTTGTCCTGAAGCTTCTCGGCGACGGAATGGACGCAGGTCAAATCGTTCTGGCCTATCCGGAACTTGAACGCGAAGACGTTCTTCAAGCCGCGAAGTACGGGGCGTGGCTTGCCAGCGAGAAAACGTCCTCTGTTCGATGAGGTTGCTTGCCGACCTGCACATTTCTCCACTGACAGTTACCTTTCTGGCATCTCTCGGGCATGATGTCGTCCGTGTGAACGATGTTCTTCTGCCAAATGCACCCGACGACGTGATCGTCGCGTATGCCAGGCACGATTCCCGGATTATTCTCACCCAGGATTTGGACTTTTCTCGTTTGATCGCTTTCAGTGGTCAAGTGACTCCGTCATTGATTTGTTTACGGCTGGAGTCCTCTCGGGTTGAGCTCGTGAACTCTGTCCTGGCGGAAGTCCTTCCAATTCTGGAAACCGAAGGCTTAG
>CAZIPZ010000120.1:0-2358 GCA_964541075.1 uncultured Solibacteraceae bacterium
CAACCGAGGGAAGGAGCCACATCGAGCGAGAGAAGTGAGGTCTATTTTCTCTATGATGACGACAACCTCTATGTTGGCGGACGTCTATACGATAGCGAACCCGATAAGCTGATCACGAACGAACTCACCCGCGACTTTAATGCGCGCGATGGCGACCTGTTTGTAGTCGTTTTCGACACTTTCCACGACAAGACGAACGCGTTCGGGTTTCAAACCAATCCCGGCGGGGCCGTTCGGGATAATCAAAGCTACGACGACGGACGAACCAACAACGCCAACTGGGACGCGGTCTGGTACATCAAGACCACAATTCATGAAAAGGGCTGGACGGTCGAGGAGGCCATTCCTTTTAAAAGCCTTCGGTTTTCCGTGGCGGAAAAGCAGGAATGGGGACTGCAGATCTTCCGGCTGATTCGCCGCAAGAATGAACAGACGCTCTGGTCGCCTGCGCCTCGCCAATACAACCAATTCAAAGTCTCGTTCGCCGGCATCCTCGAGGGAATTGAAGGAGTAAGACCTGGCCGCAATATCCGGGTGACTCCTTTTTTTACCGGCAATGTGAAGAACCAGTCGGGAAATGTCTCCCACGATGCCGATGGTGGACTCGATATGAAAATCGGGTTAGGCGCGAATCTGGTGTTGGACGCCACTTATCGCACAGACTTTTCTCAAGTTGAAGCCGATGCGCAGCAGGTGAACCTCACTCGATTCAGCCTTTTCTTTCCCGAAAAGAGACAGTTTTTCTTGGAAAACCAGGGAGCTTTTCAAATGGGTCCGCCTGCCCCATCTTCCAACGTGGCCAGTGCACAATCCCAAGGACCGCCCGATCTTCTTCCGTTCTTCAGCCGGACCATCGGATTGGCCGATAACGGCGAGCCGATCCCGATTGTGGGTGGACTTCGCCTTTCCGGGAAAATGGGTAGAAATACGATTGCTCTGATGAACATTCAAACGGAGCAGGAGCACCGTCCATCACTGCCGTCCTTGCCCGCGGCCAATTTCACCGTGGCGCGTTTGGGCCGCCAATTTTTGAGCAATTCAAACGCGAGCATCTTCTATTTGGGCAAGGAGCGGGGAACTGCGTCCAATCGTATCGGCGGCGCGGATCTCCGCCTCAATCTGCGCAGAAAAGTGGACATCGATGGACTGTGGATGAATGGTGCGAAGACGGGCGTCGGGTCGGATTCAGCCTGGCGGGCCGGGTTCAATTATGACTGGGACCGGATGAAGTACACCATCAGTTATCTCTCGCTGGGGCCGAAGTTTCGTGATGACATGGGATTCATTCCACGCCCGGGAGTCAACATCTTGAATGGTTCCGTTCTACGGCGGTTCCGCCCGACCTCCATTTACAGGTGGGTGCGCGAATATCGGCCAACTCTGGATTTCTTTCGGTACACGAAAGACGGAATAGGGGTCGAAACTCGCACCGTTAATCCGGGGGTGAATTTCGATTTCGCAGATGCGTCTTCATTGAGCGTCAACTATCGCGACAATCGGGAGACGCTGACCGCTCCGTTCATCGTCCGTTCGGGCTACTCCATCGCAAGAGGAACCCACCGCTTTCAGGATGGCGACATGAACTTCCTGACAAGCAGAGCGCGAAGGGTTTCTCTCAACGGCGGCCTGCGACTGGGCGAATACTGGACAGGCACGCGCAAAGGGTTCACAGGAGGTGCGAGGTTGCGCTACAGCGCAAGGCTTGCAACCAGCATCAACTACAGCCGCGACAAGATCAAATTGCCAGGTGTCGACTTCGACACCAACCTTGTTGCTTTTCGGCTGGACGGATCCTTTTCCACGAGAATGTTTCTCAACGCCTTCATCCAATACAACAGCCAGAACCGGCAGGTTGTCTCGAATATCCGATTTGATTTTGTCCACCATCCGTTGAGCGATCTCTACGTCGTTTACAATGAAACGCGTCCAACTGACGGTCGACCTGCTTCTCGCGCGTTGATCTTGAAGCTTACTCACCTGATCAGTTTCTAATCATTCCGGAATTTCCGATTTAAGCCGGATGGACGTAAGATGGTGCGGCCTCGAAGGGGGCAAGCAGTGAAGCGATTTAGTCTATTCGTGTTGACGACATTGTTGATCGCAGCGGGTTTTGCGGGTGTTTTCTCAGTCTTTGCAGACTTGCCCGGCGATCCTCCCGAGTTCTACTTCACCCGGCTTGCGTACTCTGAACGTCCTGACGGCTGCTGCAGACACCGCGGGCGGGGTTTCGGTTTCGGCTTCAGCATGCCGACCATGCCAATTCCGAAGCAACAATTTGTCTGCCCTGAATTTGGCGGCGGAAACTTTTTTCCTCCACAAGGGTGGGGATGGGCAATTGACTATCCTGGGGGAGATTGC
>CAZIPZ010000120.1:2368-11964 GCA_964541075.1 uncultured Solibacteraceae bacterium
TTATGGGCGGAATTCACCGTCTTACAGGAATGCGGGTGAGCCCAAATCCAAACGTGGTTGGGGTGATGGATCCGAACCTGTTCAAGTACCCTTATGTTTATGGTGTTGAACCGGGAGGAATGTACTTCAACGAAAAGGAAGCTGCACGGATGCGGGAATATCTCTTGCGAGGAGGTTTCTTCCATCTGGATGATTTTTGGGGACTGCGCGAACTTCAAAACTTCGAGGCTCAGATGCGAAAAGTTTTTCCGGACCGCGCTCTCGATGTTTTGCCGCGAACCCATCCGATTTTTCACACGTTCTTTGACATCGACAATTTAGTCCAGATTCCAAGCCAGGGTGCAGGCTGTTACGGTGGACCGACCTATGAAGTCTCCGACGACATCCAACCAAAGGTGTACGGTATATCCGACGACGCCGGTCGACTGATGGTTGTGGCCACCTACAATTCCGATTATGGCGATGCATGGGAATACATGGATTTGCAGTGCTATCCGGAACAATACTCTAGTCAGGCATATCGCGTCGGCCTGAACATAATGATCTACGCCATGTCTCATTGAGGTTCGACTGGCAGCGCTCCTGTCATCGCCCATCCGGAAATCGTCAAACGCTTCAACAAAACCAGCGCGCGAAATCCTGAAAAATTCGCCGCAGGTTTCCGTAACTGCTCTCCCACTTTCCCGTCCGGAAAAGCCGCTGGCCAAAATGGAAAAGAGGGGTTCTAAACGCGGAAAACCGCGTTGGAGAAGCTGCAAGTGAACTCGTTCTTACGGCGACTGAGTTTAGAAACGTGGAAACCGAGGTTCCGAAGTAGCGACGCGAGTTGCAAAAACATAAAACCGGTTTGAATCAAGGAAAAGGCATTTCAATCAAAAGAATTTCATTGAATACGTCACTCGCAGGCCTCGTCCAATTTCCGGCGCGATATCCTTGATAAAGGACAAGTGATTTCGATAGAGCCGATCGCCAAGGTTGAACGCATTGAATGCAATATGATGCGAGAAATGCTGAGAGGGAATCGTGTATGACGCGTTCAAGTTTAAGACGGTGTAGCCGGCGGTGTCCGTTTCGGTGCTAAAGACTCTGCTCTGCCGGTCAGCCATGACGACTTCCGGTTTCACGCTTAGACCTTTGTACCGAGCGTCCAAGCCTAGGCGAACGCGCAAAGGGGGAATTCGCGGAATGGGCGTGTCTGTGGCCGTGAGTTCCGCGTTCACGTAATCCAACCCCGTGTTAATCCACAAATTCGGATGGGCCTCCACGTCGAAATTCATCTCGGTTCCCATGTAACGTGTGTTTCCTTGACTATAGATGGCCTCACGCAAACCCTCATGTTCCGCGCCAGTCGGAGCGAGATATACGAAATCCGTCAGGCGGTACAGGTAAAGATTTGTTTCTGCGTGAAGACGGTCTCCCATATGGCGTAGAGAAATGTCGAGTCCATCGCTTCGTTCACGCTTTAGATTTGGATCTCCGATTTCAAAACTCAAATTACCTGGATGGGGACCATTGTTGTAGAGTTCCTCGAGCGCAGGAGCGCGGTAAGAATGCGTGAAATTGGAGACAAAGGCGCCGCCCTGCCACACGGGAACGTGAATGCCGATCGCTCCCGAAAGCCCTATGAAGTTTGCTTTCGGCGCACCGCTCGGTGTGTATCGGGTGCTTTCAATGCGTCCCCCAAACTGAAGTTTGAACACGTCAAACTCTATTTCCTCAAGACCGAACGCGGCCGCAACATGGCCTTTCACCGGAGGCGCGATGGCTTCTTCACCCTCTGTTCTGTAATCGCGGTGCATGCCGTAAAAGCCGAACGTCCCGCTAAGCTTGTCGCGATGCTTCTTATCGATCGACATTTGATATGTATATTGGTTGTTGTTAAACAGCGTTCCCAGCACCGGGGGCCCCGGTTCCGCAAAGTTCAACTCTTTGTGCATCCAGTTGCTGAAATTCAGCGTGAAGCGAACGCCGTCAAATACGGCGACATTGCGGGCTCCTCCAGACAGTCGTGCATCGCGCCGGATGAAATCCAGGCGTGTAACCTCATCGGTATTCTCTTTCTCTAGCGGTATTCCGTATATCCCGTCGTCATACGTGTAGCCCGCGCTCGCAAAGCCTCGGTTTCCGAACCAGCCGAGGCCTCCGGAACCGCTGGTAAGACGCGTACCCGAATTCAAAACGACCGCTCCGCCACCTGTCTTATAGTCCTGGGTTTTTTGATTGCCGCCGTTCATCCAGAGCAGCCAATCATGGAGGCCGTACTCAAAACCTGCGCTTCCAGCGCCGTTGCGGTTGTTGCTTCCGGCGGTTCCTGTAACGTATCCGTGAATGCCTTCTTGAGTCTGCTCTTTCATCTGAAAGTGTCGTGACACGGCATTCACGACGCCTCCAATTGCATTGCTTCCGTAAAGAAGCGTAGCCGGGCCTTTGACCACTTCCAGACGTTCGATGCTCATGACGTCGATCGGCTCGCCGTGGTCGCCGGACTGGGATGACAATGTTCCCGTCCGAACGCCGTCTTGCATGATCAACACTCGGTCGCCATCGAATCCACGAATCACTGGCCTGGATGTGCCCGGCCCGGAACTTCTTTTGGCAACACCTGGCTGGTTATCCAGCACGTCGCCTACGGAGGACGCTGTTTTCTCCGCAAGATCGAAAGAATCGAGCGTACTCACAGTTTGAAACGACTCGAACGCCACTTGCTCAACGCCCGTCGCAGTCACTGTAATTTCTTGTCGAACAGGAGATAAACTGAGCTTGAAATCGAGCGTCACCGTCGCCCCCGCCGCCACCTCGACGGTTTGAAGCTGATTTGCAAGCCCTGCGCTCGTCGCGAGGACGTCGTAAACCCCTGGAGGAACATTTCTGAATTCGAATGTCCCGTCTTCATTGGTTTCAAGAGAGCGGCCAAGCTGTGAAATCAATACCGCAGCGTGGTGCAACGCCAGGTTCCTTTCCTCAAGAATCACCACTCCCTTGATAACTCCGGTCGTCTGCGCAAACGCCCCAGAGCCGGCTATCAAAAGAATAAAAAGGGAACCCCACATGGCTGACTTCATGGTTGTCATCTCCGAGGTGAAACGAGGAGATTTTATAAACCACTGAGCAGGCGGCCAACGCATACCCAACAGATGGTTGTTTATTTCCAATGAATGGTCGCTACAAGCGAAGAAGTTGGCCCCGCAGAAAACGCGATTGAAGGCGGCTGACACGGAATTCTTCGTTATTGTTCAATACCACGACGTAGGTGCCGCCCGGCATCGGCACAATCCGGCGAATCATCTCGATGTTGACGAGGGTTCCCCGGCCCAGGCGGACGAACTGGGCGGGGTCCAGCCGGGTTGCCAGGTCCCGAAGGCGATAACAGATCGTGTACTGCTCATTGTCGAGGGTTTTGATGTGCAAGAATTCGCCGTCAGCCACGACCGAAGCAATCCGGTTAACTTGAAGAAGAAGAATTTCGTCACGATGCCGGACGGGTATCCTTCGGAGAAGGCCCGGATCACCGGATCGCTCATAGGCATCGGCAGCAGCGCGAAGGCTTTCCGTCTCCTCGATATGCTGTTCCGCCTGCTCCAGTCGCTGACGGGCGCGCTCAATGGTTTGCCGCAATCGGGCCGCTGCTACGGGTTTTAGGAGGTAATCCACGGCGTTCACTTCGAATGCGCGCACCGCATACTTGTCGTATGCTGTCACAAAGGCGACCAAGGGCGTCCGGTTCTTCTTCAAAAGGCGTACGACTCCCAATCCGTCGACTTCCGGCATTTGCAGGTCAAGCAGTGCAAGATCGGGCCGCGTGGATTCAATGAGAGCCACGGCTTCCATGCCGTTCGCGGCTTCACCGACGATTTCAACATCCTCAAACGTCTGCAGCATTTTAGTGAGGAATGAACGGGCAGGCCTCTCATCATCTGCTATGACAATCCGCAATTTTTCACGCACAGCATTCATTGAGTTTTAAGAGAAACTCCCACGCCGGCTTCGGACCGGCTTCGGACAGCCGGATCAAACCGCTGCGTAAAAAGCCGAATTTCGACCGTTGTTCCAGCTCCGGGCGCACTCGATATTTCGAGCGTGTTTTCGCCGCCGTAATGCCGAAGCCTTCGCTCTACGTTGGTCAGTCCGTGACCGCGGCGCCTTCCTCGCTCGATATTTGATGGGGTTGAACCCACTCCAGTGTCAACCACAGAAAGACAAAGCGAAGAGGGCGATGCATCACCTTCGTTTGAAAGTCGAGCGAGAATGCGCACCTCTCCACCGGTGATGCACGGGCTGATGCCGTGCTTGATCGCATTTTCAACCAGCGGTTGGATGATTAGCGCAGGGATCCGAATGTCACGCAACTCTGAGGGCACATCAATCGATACACGGAGACGGTGTTCATAGCGGGCCCGTTCGATATCCAGATAGGCGCCAATCAGATCGAGTTCCTCATTAAGCGTAACCAATTCATCACCAGAGCGGAGGACGCCTCTGAGCAATTCCGAAAGGCGCAGCAGCGTCTGCAGGGCCCGGTCGGGAGCGGTCTGGATCAGAAAACCGATTGTCGTCAGAGCATTGAAGAGGAAATGCGGATTGATTTGCGCTCGTAGGGCGCGAAGTTCCGCTTCGGCCGCAAGCTTGCGCATTTCCTGTTCTTGAAGATCTCTTTGATATCTTTCCTGCAGAAATCTAACCGCATCAATACGACGTGCAACAATAAGCGCAGAGCGTTCAAGCATTCCAATGTCGTCGGATAATAGGCGCCTTCCTCCCGTCAGGTGGTCGAAGGACAGAATGTACTGAGGCTTATCCGTCGTCGGAACCCGAACTCGCGCGCGCCGGCGGTCCTGTTGGACCCAGGTGTGGGAAGCCCCTTCGTTCGACTCCGACCATTCGACCAATTCCGAATTGAGAGCAACTCCCAGTACTCTCGATGCCTCCTGCAGCACGGCAGTCGCGCTGTCGCAACGATCAATCTTTTCGGAAAGGTCCGCGACAAGCCTTCCATAGTCTGCCCGGTGAAGAATCACGTTATCGACAAACCATTCGGCGGTGCGCCGCAACGAGGGATAGGCAATTGCGGTCGCAATCCACAAGCCTAGAAGCAGCGCGTTTCGTTCGGATTCGCGATGCGCAGCGACAAGCGGCGTTACGCCGTATACGAAGACGCCGAAAGCGAGCATCGCCAAAAGCATGAAAGCCAGCGCGCGCTTCAAGAAGATGTCCGCCAATGCAAAGCGGAAATCCTGGTAGAGAATCAGCAGAACCAAAGGCAGTGATGCATGGTGTCCTCCAAGCTCGAGCCACCATGGATCTTCACCCTGATGATTGCTGAGATGAATCGCGGAAACCGCAAACACGGCCATTGCTACAACCCACAATACACGGCCCCGTTCCTGGTGGCCCCGAGTTACGACGAGCAGAAGGACCAGAAGCGCTCCGAACCCCAGAGTCACACCGCGTAGAGCGAATTGAGACGGAGCGAAACCATTCACGATCGCCGAATGAAAATGCATTGTGGTTGCTGCACCGCTCATCGTGTACGCCGAGGCGGCCACAAGCGGCCGCCATCGACGGCTGAGAGCTCCGCCCGTCTCAAAAGCCGAATGGAATACAACCGCCGGCAGAAAGCAGAGCGCTCCAAAAGCGCCGGCCAATAGGACCGGCGCAGGCTTGACCACGCCAAGATTGAAAAGACCATAACCACCGAGTCCGCCGACATTCCATGCCAGACCGAAAAGTCCGGTCAAAAGAAGCAGTCGGTTCGATGACGGCCTTGAGCCCAGCACCATCCAAAGGAGCATGGCGTAAAGGACTATGCCAGTAATGAAGCCGAGAAGGTTGACTACGGAGGCCGCAGTGTTGGTCATCATACGGATACCGGATTGAGCGCCATTCTAAGCGTAGTCCCGGAGACCCGGCAACTCGGAAGCTGACAACGGGTTGTTTTCAGCCATTCGTGTGAGACAATAATCGTTCACGCCCAACAAACACTTGAGCATCGTGATTGCGGTCCTGGACGCATCTGCGAGGATCGCGTGAGCGCTGGAATACAAGGATTTTGTCACACTATGCAGCGAGGAAATCATTTGTCTCAAGTTGAAGTCCGCAGAATCATTTCACTTCTCAAAAACACGGATCTCAAATTGGCAGAAATCGCTGAACGGATGCGATGCAGTCGAAGCGCGGTCGGTGCGATCAATCGCCGTCACCAGATTCGTGATTATGCCGGCCTCCGAAGTGGATGGAGCGTCTCGGGAGACGCCGCCGACGCCGATGCGTCTGTTGGTGATCGGCGTAAATAGAACTTCGAGAATGCATTTATCGGACTTTCGGTTTCCGTTTGTTTGCTGATCGTTCTCGATACTATCTCTGCTCAGTCGGCGGCGCTGTCACTAACTCAACGCGATCGCCCCGGATCCGAGTTGGTCGCCAAGAAGGCGGCCGACAAGGGTGGGAAAGGATTCTCCAGTCGCCCGAAAAACGAATTCAGACCCGGACCAGTCGAGCTTGAAGCTTGTGGATTGCGCGGATATCCAAATCTGTCGGGTTGCACTCTGGGGGCTGATGACAATCTTGCCCGGGTGCAGACCTTCCGCTGCAATGGACAGCACTCCGTTCTGAAAAACAATCTCCACATCGTGTTCATCGTTCACCTTGTCGAGCGAACGATTAAGTTTGTTCACGGCAGCGTCGTAGTATGCGCGAAATTCGCTCTCAGCAATGGCCATGAGCGGTATTATACCTTGCGACTTCAGTAGCGCTGTCGTGCGACCGGGGCGAGTACTTCGAAATGGGCGTCCTTCTCACACCGATCATCATCAAGCAGACGCTCGAACTTGATGCGCTGAGGGGAAAACGGCTCGCCATCGACGGAAACGGGGAGTTGTATCAGTTTCTTGCCTTGATCCGATTAAGGGACGGCTCTCCCCTAATGGACTCGACCGGACGAGTGACATCTCATCTGTCGGGACTGTTTTATCGCGCGACAAGGCTCATTGCGGACTATGGAATAGAGTTGGTCTATGTTTTTGATGGAGCTCCACCCGTCCTCAAAGCCACGGAAATCACCCGGCGGCGAAGCATCAAGGAGCGGTATGAGGCTGAACGAGCCGAAGCCATGGAAGCCGGGGACCTGAAGAAAGCGTTCTCCAAAGCAACGATGACCTCCCGTCTTACACGGACAATGGTTGGCGAGGCCCGCGAACTCTTGAAGCTGATGGGCCTGCCGGTCGTGCAGGCTCCCTCGGAAGGAGAGGCTCAGGCGTCCTATCTTGCCCGCAAAGGAGACGTATGGGCCGCCGGCAGCAAAGACTATGACGCTCTTTTGTTTGGCGCGCCCCGGATCGTCCGGTTTCTCGGCGTCGCTGGAAAAGAATTTCTGCCGAGCAAGGGCGCCTTTCGGTCCGTCAAGCCAGAATTGATCGACTCTGATGAGATGCTTCAGGAATATGGCATCACGCGAGACCAGCTTGTAGATTTGGCTCTGCTGGTTGGCACGGATTTCAACAATGGCGTCAAAGGTATAGGGCCGAAAAAGGCATTGAAACTTGTGTGTGAATTCGGATCTATTGAGAACATGCCGATTGAGATTCGCAATGGTGTGGGCCCCGTATCCGAAATTCGCGACTTGTTTCTCAATCCTGCCGTCACCAATGAATACGCGATTCAATTTGAAGAGCCGGATGTGGACGCCGTTCTCAATTTCTTGTGCACTGAGCGCGAGTTTTCGCGTGAACGGGTCACTGCTGCTTTAGATCGGGCATTTCAATGACGCCGTTTGAACTGACAAAAACCATGATGTCGATTGCATCTGTCACCGGAAGCGAACGGGAAATGGGCGAGTTTGTCTCGTCGCATTTGTCGGCACTGGGATTTCAAGTCGAGCGACAATCCGTTAGCGAAGACCGGTTTAACGTGCTCGCAGCGCTGAACCCTGATCCTCGAGTCATCCTTTGCACCCACATCGATACCGTTCCACCGGTTCTTCCTGTTCGTGAGGATGAAAACTTCCTCTATGGAAGGGGCGCCTGCGACACGAAGGGAATTATCGCCGCGATGCTCGAAGCCGGCAGCCGGTTGCGAACCGGCGGAGTCACAAACTTTGGCTATCTATTTTTAGTTGGAGAAGAAACTGACGGCGCAGGTGCAAAGGCTGCAAACACACTTTCCTGGAAATCAAAATTTGTTGTTGTGGGTGAACCGACCCAAAACCAGCTTGCGCGCGCTCAGAAAGGAACGTTCATGGCGAACCTTTCGGTCGAAGGGCGAGCGGCTCATTCCGGCTATCCCGAAGCAGGAGTCTCGGCGATCGAAAATCTTTGGAGGGTGCTCACGGATTGCAAGGCTGAAAGCTGGGGAAATGACCCGATTCTGGGTAAAGGCAGTTTCAACGTCGGTGTTTTTCAGGGTGGCGAACGCGCGAATATCGTCCCGGCGCGTGCGAACGCCGCCATTATGATCCGCACCACCGAACCGCGCCGTGTTGTTGAAGAGAAGATGCGGACGATACTGGCGAACCGAGCTACCATGGAGGTTGTGGCGGGGGCGGATCCGCTTCTGATGCATGTCGTCGAAGGATTTTCAACCACTGTCGTCTCGTTCGGCAGCGATGCTCCTTATCTTGGAAATCTGGGCAAGCCTCTGCTGATCGGTCCCGGATCGATACTCGACGCTCACACGGTTGGGGAAAAAATCAGCAAACGAGAATTGATGGAAGGGGCGGCGTTATACGAGCGACTGGTCCGCATACTCGCGGCTATGGAGTGATGTCCACAAGTTATGAAGATCGCCATAATAGGCTTCGGCAAGATGGGTCGCGAAATCGAGTCCATCGCCCGCCAGCAAGGTGAAGTCGTGTCGAAGGTTTTCGATATTGGAAATCCGGTTACGGCGCGTGATCTTTCCGGCGTGGATGTGTGCATCGATTTTTCTACACCTGATGCCGTAATGGACAACATCCGCGCTGCAGTTGATGCCAAAACAGACATTGTCGTCGGCACAACGGGGTGGCATGGAAGACTTCCCGAAGTCAGGGAAATGGTCCGGCACTCAGGATTGTTGTATTCGGCGAACTTTTCACTGGGGATGAATATTTTTTTTCGAATAGTCGCACGCGCGGCTGAATTGGTCCGTGACGCGCCCGACTACGATCCGTTCGTTCACGAGATGCATCATAGTGAGAAAACGGATTCTCCAAGCGGCACCGCACTCCGAATCGCCGGCATCCTTATGGAAAGGATCGATCGGAAAACGGAGTTGTTAGGGAGTCCGCCCGATGGAAAGATATCACCGCACCAGTTGCATGTATCATCAACGCGCGCCGGCGCGATCGCCGGCATCCACACCGTGGGATTTGATTCGGACGCGGATCTGATCGAGCTTCGTCACACTGCCAAGAGTCGCCGTGGATTCGCCCTGGGGGCGCTGACTGCGGCGCGCTGGCTGCACGGCCGGACGGGCGTTTACACGATGGATGATGTGGAGTTCTAGGAGGATCGATGAAGAAGCAGTTTCAGGGAACCGGTACAGCCCTTGTGACGCCGTTTCAGGCAGATGGCGCCATCGATGAGAAAGCATTGCGCCGGCTGGTCGATTTCCAGATCGACGAG
>CAZIPZ010000121.1:0-11800 GCA_964541075.1 uncultured Solibacteraceae bacterium
TGGACATCATCGACGACTTTGCCTGGTGGTTGGATGAGCCGTTCGGAGATTCCTCGGCCATTCCAACTTTCATGGTTTCGAAGCTCGCAGCGGAAAGCGTAAAAGTCGTTTTGTCCGGCGATGGCGGCGACGAGCTGTTTGGCGGTTACGACCGTTACATTGTCGAGTCTCGCGAACGGCGGTATGAAGGGATTCCTTCAATACTGAGGAAGGCTGCGGGTCTGGCTGGTAGCGCCATGCCTGAAGGAATGAAAGGGAAAAACTTCCTTCGTCACATCGCCACTGAAGGACCAGAGCGCTACATTGATGCAAATGTTCTGATTCGCCAGAGTGACAAAATTCATCTCTTTCAGCCCGATGTCTACCGGGCTTTGGCAGGACACAATCCGCATGCCTCATCGCAAAGCGTGCTCTCGGACAAAAACAAACACTGGTTGTCAGCGCTTCAATACGCCGACATTAAATCATATCTGCCGAATGACATTCTGACGAAAGTGGACCGCATGAGCATGGCCCACTCGATTGAAGCGAGAGAGCCACTGCTTGATCACAAGCTTGTCGAGTTTTCCGCAACGATTCCTCCTGAATTCAAGCTGCGGGGCGCTACGACGAAATACATCTTTAAGCGCGCTCTTGAAGGCATCGTTCCTGCCGATATCTTGCAGAGACCGAAACGCGGCTTCGCGATCCCGCTAAGCCGCTGGTTCAGAGGTCAGCTGGGGAGCTTTGTGCGCGAACTGCTGTTCAGTCCAACGAGTCGCAGGCGGAAGATTTTCAATGAAAAATACATCGAAAAATTGATTGCCATGAACGAACGGGGTCGCGACATGGACCTGCAACTGTGGACGCTCATCACGTTTGAGCTCTGGTGCAGAAGATTCATGGACACGCGAGCACTTCATGCAGACATTCGCGGCGGCGCTGACTTATGCGTGGCGACAGGATAAGGCTGCTGAAATTCATAAACCTTTTTGCCATTGGCGGAACTGAAAGGCAGTTCGTCAATGTCGTTCAGCGGCTCGATCCCGAGTTGTTCGATATCCATTTGTCTTGTTTTCGAAAGTACGGGGAGTTTCTTTCCGAGATCGAGGCGTGTGGGCATCCGTTAACGGAATACTCCATCAACCGGCTGTTCGGGCGCCGCACTTTCCGGGAGCAATTGCGATTTGCTTCATATCTTCGAGCTCAGCGCATTCAGGTTGTGCATACGTACGGCTTCTATCCAAATTTGTTCGGAATACCTGCGGCAAGAATGGCTGGCGTCCCCGTGAGAATCGCGGCGATTCGTGACACCGGGGCGCACCTAAGTTCGACGCACAAGACTCTTCAACGTATTGCATGCGGGATGGCCAATTGCATCCTTGTGAACGCCGCCGCAGTGAAGCAATGGCTCGTAGGACAGGGATACGCCGAAAACAAAATCCGCGTCATACCCAACGGCATCGTTTCGCGGCCAGCTGAGGGCGCGCCCACCTTGCGACAACAATGTGGTCTTCCAAGCGACGCTGCTTTGGTAGGCGTCATGTGCCGGCTGAGTCCTGTCAAAGGCCTGAATTACTTCATTGACGCTGCGGCTGCGCTGGCGTCGCGCCACGTCGATGCCCGGTTTCTGATCATCGGCGACGGCCAGGAAAAGGAAACATTGCGAGCGCAGGTCCAACGGCTCGGCCTTGAGAGCAAGATTGTTTTCACTGGATTTCGCACAGATACGTCAGAAGTCCTGCCACAGCTTTCAGTATCTGTCCTTCCGTCGCTTACTGAAGGAATGTCGAACACTCTTCTCGAATCGATGGCGGCGGGTGTGCCCGTCGTCGCTACCCGTGTAGGCGGCAATCCGGAAATCGTCGTCGACGGCCATACGGGGCTCCTGACGCCGGCTCAGGATCCGGCGGCGCTCGCGGAAGCCATTTCAAAGCTCCTTGCCAATCCGGTTCTCGCGCGACAGATGGGCGCCGCCGGGAAAGATCGAATCGCCAAGCATTTCTCGGTCGAACAAACAATCCAACAGACGCAGGTCCTGTACAACGAAATGTTAGAGGGTGTCGCGGCGTGAAGTTGCTCTTAGTGGGTCCTTATCCGCCGCCGCATGGCGGTATCTCAGTGCATGTTCGAATGCTCCAGGAACGGACGCTCCGGTCGGGCATTGAGTGCAAAGTCCTGAATACCGACCCACGAGCCGCCAAAAGCGATCAGTACCTCAAGATCGATGGAGTGTGCAGCTTTGTCCGAATCCTTTCTGCGCACGTGCGCGATGGCTGGGCGATTCATGTTCACACCAACGGACACAATCCCAAAAGTTGGTTGGTTGCTTTCGTATGTGGAATCGCTGCACGGCTGGGTGCTGGCGGCCATCTAACCCTACATTCCGGATTGGCGCCCAAGTACCTTAGTGAAGGTAATGTATTTATACGAGCCCTCGCTCGCGCAGCTTGTAGGTTCTACGATCGAATCATTTGTGTGAATTGCGACATTCGCGACGCCGTTGCTGAACTAGGCTTACCTGGCGACCAGCTCGAAATTAAAGAGGCATACCTTCCGGCGATAGCGCTGAAGGCTTCATTGCCGCCCGACTTGGAAGCGTGGGCCAGAGCGCGCTCTCCCTTGGTCTCCACAACGATGTTTTTCAGACCTGAGTACGGATATGACCTTCTCGTCTCAGCGCTCCTCAAGCTTCGCCAAAGCCACCCAAACATCGGGTGCATCGTCATGGGCGGAGCAGAGAATCCGCCGAATATCGCGACGATGAAGGATCTGCTGTGGTTGGCCGGCGACACCGAGCATGATTTGTGCATAGAAATAATGTCGCGCTCGAACGTGTTTGTGCGTCCAACATATCGGGACGGCGACTCAGTATCCGTTCGCGAGGCGGTCGGCCTTGGCGTTCCAGTGGTGGCAAGCAATGTCGGGACTCGGCCGGATGGAGTATTTCTATTCAATCCAGGCGATGTCGATGGCCTGGTTCAACAGGTTCAGAACGTCGTGAAACCCCGAGGTGAAATAGCAATCTCATGATGAAACGGGCGAAGCGTAGGCTGGGAAGGCTCCTCGAAATGCCGAAAGACGAAATTGTCTATCGGTTGCGCGAGCGGGCGCGCATCGAGACGGACCGAGGGCGTTTCTATTTAAGGATTGGCGGTCCGGAAGACCGAGAGTTCAAGGAGTTGGTCCGCCAGCAAACTTCGATCAAGAGTTACTTCATGCATGGGCCTGCCGGCCGATTCTACTCAGGCGTGCACCGTGGAAGCAAAGGCCGCATTACGGACTTGTTGAATGGAACGCCCGGATGGGTTGATCGGGCGATAGCAGAAGGCGTGAAACTGCTTAATCACCGCGTCGACATTCTCGGGTATTCAGGAGTCAATCTCGGGACGGATATTGACTGGAACCGAGATCCAATTTCCGACAATCGGTGGGAGCCGTCTTATTGGGCCGATTACGATGTCCTTAACAGCCGGTGTGGCGATCCGAAAGTCATTCATGAACTAAATCGACATCAACATTTGCCACGTCTGGCGAAGGCGTTTGCTTTGACGGGTGACGAAAGGTTCGCGCAAGAAGCTGTCAGCCAGATTGAAGACTGGATTGATCAGAACCCGAGGTGGGGCAGCATCAATTGGCAGTCCAGCCTGGAAATCGGTCTTCGTTCACTCTCCTGGTTATGGACGATCTTCATGCTCTTGCCCTCAGAGGCTCTGGATGAGCGCGCCGCACGGCGCATTGCGAAATCGTTCTTCTCCCAAATCGATCATGTCTACAGATATCCCTCTGTTTACAGCAGCCCGAATACGCATCTGATAGGCGAAGCGGTCGCAGTGTTTGCTGCCGGACTATTGTTTCCCGAACTGCCGCGTTCCGAAAAATGGCGGAGCCTTGGCGCAGCTCTATTGATTCGCGAAATGGAGCGGCAGGTGTCTGTCGACGGCGTTTATGCCGAGGCATCCTCCTACTATCACTGCTACGCAACGGATTTTTTCCTTCAGGCGATGGTCCTGGCCAGGCTGAATCGTTTTCCTCTTCCAGAATGGATGTGGAAGCGCCTCGCCAGCATGCTGGAGTTCGTCATGCATATGACGCGTCCAGACGGGTCGATTCCCTTGTTAGGGGATGATGACGGCGGTCGCGTTCTCGCGTTGCAGACGCAGGACTACAGGACATTCCGGGATGGATTGTCTTCTGGGGCCGTCCTGCTCGGCAGGCCGGATTTCAAATATCAGGCGCGTGATCTGGCCGAAGAAACCCTTTGGCTGCTTGGGCCAGATGCGTGGGCTGTCTTCGATTCGCTGTCGGCCCAGCCGCCCTCGAACAACTATCGCTCTTATCCCGCTGAGGGCTGCTTTTTCCAACGCTCCGGCTGGGGGCAAGCTGATACGTACGTGACATTTGACTGCGGCGGCCTTGGAATGCTTACCGGCGGGCATGGCCACGCCGACGCCTTGTCGATAACCCTGTTTAGCGCCGGACGCGAGCTTTTGATCGATCCAGGCGCCTACGCCTACAACTGCGCTCCGGAGTGGCGAAGGTTCTTTCGTTCCACACGTGCGCACAACACCGTCCTCGTTGATGGCGCCGATCAATCAGAAGTGAGGGACACGTTTTCGTGGGGGTCGAAAGCGTCTTCCTGCGTGCTTAGCCACGTCGCACTGCCAGCGATTGAATACGTCGACGGCGAACACACGGGTTACAGGCGTTTGCAGAACGGCATCACGCATCGACGACGGCTTGTTCACGTCATTCCAAACTACTGGATCGTCCTCGACGAACTCCGTGGTTCCGGCGAACACGAATACGAGTTCCTCCATCATTTCGCCTCGAACACTGAATTGATGGTCTATGGCGACGAGCGAAAAGGTGAAGTCGACTGCTCTGCACGCCTTCTTGAATCCGGGTTGCAGATGCTCATGTACGCGTCCGGTCCAGTGCAGGCTCAAGCCATTTGCGGTCAAATCCACCCTATTCAGGGATGGATGTCGCATCGCTACGGCGAGCGGCGGCCGAGTCCCGTCCTCAAGGTGCAAATGCGAGAACAGGCGCCAGCCGCGATGATGACATTCCTTGTTCCTGGCTGCGACACCGTAAGTTCCAGACGGCTTGCCCCCGAAGGGGCGCGCGCCACCGCGGCTGTTCTTCGCGAACGGGAGTATGACGATGTCGTCATTCATTCGCTGGAGGACGCGCCACTCCGCTTGATGGACTGCACCATGCACGGTGAATTCTTCTGGATTCGAATGCGGAACGGCGCGCCGATGCAACTCCTGGCCATCAATGCAAACTCATTTCATTTTGGCGCCGAGGTCGTCTTTGAAGACGACAAAGCCATCCCCTACGTCTTCGCTTACTTCTGGGAAAACGGGATGGTTATAGAACGCGGTGAACACGAAGGGAAAATTTATGTGCGGGATCTCCGGGATCGTCAATTTCAAGGTCACTGAACCAGTCGACCAATATCTTGTCGAAAGGATGGCGCAAACGCAGTTGCACCGCGGACCGGACGATTACGGATACTTTGTCGAGGGTTCGGTCGGTTTGGGACATCGACGGCTCAGCATTATCGATCTGAGCGGGGGTAAACAGCCGATGTTCAACGAAGACGGCTCCGTGGTGGTCGTGTTCAACGGAGAGGTGTACAACTTCGCTGACCTTAGCGCGGATCTCGCCGCACGCGGCCACATTTTCAAGACCCGCTCCGACACTGAAGCAATCGTCCACTCCTATGAGGAATACGGCGACGAGTGCGTGCACGGTTTCCGAGGCATGTTTGCCTTCGCCATTTGGGATCGCAGGCGAAAGCGGCTGCTTCTGGTTCGAGATCGTATGGGCATTAAGCCCGTCTACTACTTTGCCGGAAAAGACTTTCTGGCGTTCGCTTCGGAGATCAAAGCCCTCTTCGAAGACCCCCGAGTTCCACGAGAGATCGATCCTGAATCTGTCGATCTCTACCTCGCCCTGCGATACGTTCCTGGTCCAAAGACCATGTTCAAGAATATTTTCAAACTGCAACCGGGACACATGCTGACGGTGGAAAACGGCCGTGTTCACATCAGGAAATACTGGGATATCCCATGGGTCAGCGCCGATCGGCCAGCAACGGCTGATTTGTCCGACTCCGACTATATCGACCGGTTCCGAAACCTGATTGAAGAAAGCATGAGGCTTCGATTGATCGCGGACGTTCCCCTTGGTGTGTTTTTAAGCGGAGGTCTCGATTCGAGCGCAACGCTTGCCCTTATGAGAAGGATTACAGGGCGTCAGCGCATCAAAACATTCAGCGTCGGCTATGAAACATCTGGAGAATCCGTCAAGGAAGCGAGCGAGGCAAACGAACTTGAGTATGCCCGCGAAGGCGCGGCCCATTTTGGCGCTGAACACTATGAATACCAGGTCAATGCCACAGAGTTTGACGCTGCTATTCCCACCATGGTTGAGCATCTCGATGAGCCTTTGGCCGATCCCAGTTGCATCCCTCTGTATTTCATATCTCGGCTGGCTCGTGAACACATCACCGTCGTCCTCTCTGGCGAGGGTGCGGACGAGTTATTTGGAGGTTACAGTCTCTATCGCAAGATAATCTACTTGGAAGGACTCAGGAGACGTTTGGGACCGATCGCGGCAATTGCTCCTGCGCTCGCCATGCTGCCCGTTGGCGATCGGCCGCGCAACTATTTGCGCCGCGCCGGGACGCCGCTCGAGTCGCATTATCGAGGCGTCGTTAAAGGGGTTTCACCCGAAGCCCGATTGCAGTTGACAGGCAGGGACAGATTTTGGAGCAGTGAGCGGCGACTCGACGACATTTTCGGAGCCTACTTCAACAGCGTTCGTAATGTGTCAACGCTGGACCGCATGCTTTACGTCGACGCGAAAATTTGGCTACCTGAGAATCTTCTCCTCAAGGCCGACAAAATCACGATGGCGACCTCAATTGAACTTCGGGTGCCTTTTTTGGATCACAAGCTGGTGGAGTTCAGTGCCACGTTGCCCCAGTCCATCAAAATTCGAGACGGTAAAGGGAAATGGATATTGAGAGAGGCTATGGGCAATGTTTTACCACCATCCATACTCCACCGCACAAAGAAAGGCTTTCCTGTCCCGCTGACATCGTGGCTCCGGTTCGAATTGCGCGATTCGGTGCGTGACGCCCTCCTCTCCAGCGATTCCGCAGTCAGACGTTATTTCGAACCTAAAGCTATAGAAAAGATAGTTCGACGGCATGAAACCGGCGGCTCCGACGGTTATCAAGAAGTGTGGTCGCTGATGGTTTTTGAGCACTGGCACCGCAAGTTTATCGATTCACTGGACAGGCCGGTGGAGAGCCAGTTGCAAGGCTATTTCGTCGTCAAGTCATAAAACGGAGGGTTACATGACAATATTTGAAACGATCGGAATGGCCTGGGTGATTTTCACCTCATCATTAGCAACGGTTGCCATTATCTATCTGGCCTTCGTCGGCTTGAAGGTTGTTATCAATAAGGAACCGAAAGACGCGGATGTGCCTGTTGAAGTCAAAGAGATGTTCAAGATTGCGAGATGAAGGGTGTACTTCACGTTCACAGCACTTTTTCTGACGGCGAAGAGCAGCTCGAGAGATTGGTTCAATTACTGAAGCAGGAGGGCATGGACTTTGTCGCAGTCAGCGATCACGCGGAAGTCTTCGATGAGCTTCGAATGGAACAATATGTCGAGCTCTGCGAATCCTTGTCTGATGAAGGATTCTTGGTGATGCCGGGTCTTGAATTCGCTCTGCCGGGCGGCCATATCCACATCCTGGGATATGGCGTCACCCGGCGAATCCGTTTCGCCAATATGGAACAGCTAGTGGATTCCATACATCAGGACGGAGGCCTTGCAGTGTTGGCCCATCCACCATCGGGCAGCATCAACATTATTGGCTCCATCAGGAGTAAGCTCGACGGAATTGAAGTATGGAATGAGCGCTATGACGGAGCTCATTCTCCGCGAGCGGAGTCGTTTCAGCTGTTGCGCCGGATCCGTTCTGTAAATGGCAAAGCGTCTGCATACTGCGGCCTTGATCTTCACAAAATAGGACAATTGCGAAAACCCGTATACGTCGACTCGCAGGCGGATCGTCTGGATCGAGAGTCTGTTCTTCGTTCGCTTGCGACTGGAGCCTTTACTCTGCGCCGCGGCAGTATGGTGATTCCTTCCACAGGGGACTTGAGCCTGGTCCAGGAGTTCTGTATTGCGGTTAAGCAGCCGTTCTCCCGCCCCTGGGCCGGATGACTCAACGGTGATCCCTGGATTTTGGGCTCTTGCTGTCGCACATTCGAATAACAAGAGTCGAGGTGTATCAGTGCTTCGATGGTTCATGCTTACAGCCGCCTCCATTCCACTTTTTCTTGCCACACTTGAACCAGCCGCCCCGTCGCTTGTTTGGTGGACAACGAGTGCGCTTGAAAAGGTCAGACCTTTTGATACCGCGCCGGCCGCCGCCAAACAATCGGTTGAAGTTTATGCTGCACGGAATGAATTCGAACCATTTCAAGTCGTTTTCCGAGGCGATACGAAGGACATTTCGAGCATTGATATTGATGCGGCCGACCTCACGGGGCCTCATGGGGCAATCATCCCGAAACAGAACGTTGCGATTTACTTTGAAAGGTTTATAGATCTCGAACGGCCCTCTTCAATCGAAGGCCGAGCCGGGGAATGGCCGGATCCGCTGATTCCGCGGACGGATCGATATGCAGGCGAACAGCGGAATGCATTTCCGTTCAAATTGAGAGCTGGGCGCAGCCAGCCCATATGGTTCGAAATCTTTGTGCCGCCGGATGCTCCGCCTGGAGCCTACGAAGGAAGCATTACCATCTGGGCGGATAAGGTTCGTCACGCGACGGTGCCGGTCAGTCTCCATGTCTGGAACTTCAGTCTTCCATCAACCTCAACTCTGCCCAACAGTTTCGGTTTTAACGGCATATCCGCCGTTCACCAGCATTTTGGCCGCTACACGAACGACGACGATGTTTATCGCCTGACCCACATCTATGCGAAGGCGGCTCTCTGGCATCGGATCAGTATTCATGGAGGGTCCATGGCTCCGCCTCGATTTCAGCTGGATGGCGGAAGGATGACCATGGATTGGAGTTCCTACGATGCCGAAGTTGGTCCTTTCCTTGATGGAAAAGTTTTCGAGGAAGACGAGCCGCTATTTGGCGCCAAGTCGACCAGCGCCGAATTGCGCAACAGCAACGGCCTCGATACCGACCGCACCAAGATGCTGTACTGGCAGGAGTATGCGAAACACTTTCGAGAAAATGGATGGGGCGGCCGCCTTTTCAACTATCTCTGGGACGAACCTGCCCCTAGAAACTACAACGAATTGCTCCGATTGGGACGGTTGGTCCATCAGGCGGACGGCGCTATCAAAAATCTCGTCACAGCGCCTATCCGTCCGGAATGGATTGGAGTCATCGATGTTTGGACTCCCCTGATCAATTGTTTCGAATACAAAAAGGGATTTGATCCGTTTTGCAATCCTATGGCGGAAAGATCGTCGTACAACACGGACCTGGCGAACGGCCGGCGTCTTTGGTGGTATCAATCCTGCGCCAGTCATGGATGCGACATTGTCGGCGGTGAGTACTTCCGGGGTTGGCCGAGTTATATGATCGATTACGGCGGTGTTTCGAACCGCATTATGCAGTGGATGGCGTGGAAGTACGATGTCGGTGGTGAGTTGTATTTCAATCTCGACGAAGCATTCAGCAAAAAAGACGACGCATGGACGGACGTGACTCTATTTGGTGGGAACGGCGACGGGACCATGTTTTATCCAGGTCGTCCCAGGAATATAGGCGGTAAAACGGATATACCTATTGAAAGCATACGTCTTAAGTTGGTTCGGGAAGGCCTCGAGGATTATGAGTATTTGACCTTGCTGATGAAACGATCCGGTTCCGACGCGGTGTCACGATTCGTCAATCAATTGGTCACTAACGCGTATTCCTATGAACGAGACCCAGACAAGCTGTATCAAGTTCGACGTCAGATTGGAGAGGAACTCAACCGCCTAAGCGACAATGAAGAGTGACAATACTGCGAGAAAGACATTGTCGGATATCTGCCGCTGCGCGCGCCGAAAAGGGAGTTCAATTTTGAATGGCTGGTTCCAATGCGTGTTTCAACGGGTATCGTAGGTCTGGATAGGGTTTTGCGTGGCGGATTGCTGCCATCTCGCGCTTATCTCGTGTGCGGGGAATCTGGAACCGGGAAGACGACCACCGGGCTCCACTTTCTCTCAGCCGCGAAAGGAACACACGAGCGAACCCTCATGCTCAGCCTGGCCGAACCGGAAGAAAATATCCGTGCCGACGCCGCAGGCGTGGGCCTGAACATCGACGAAGTCTCTATAGTCGATCTCACTCCGGCGCCTGAAACGTTCACCGAGGCCGGACCCTATGATATTTTTTCTCCAGGCGAAGTTGAACGCGAACCCCTCACGCGGAAAATAGCAGAAGCTATAGAGAAAGCCGAGGCCAAACGTATTTTCGTCGATGGCTTCGGTCAACTGCGTCACCTCGCGCCGGATTCCTTCCATCATCACCGACTGGTCCAGTCGTTCTTCAGATTTACGGCGCAGCGGGGCGCCACGGTGATGGTCGCTTCTCATGAGGCAGATCTGCAACCGGTCGTTGATGGAGTGATTCATCTCGAATTTGAAGGCGGCGCGCGGACATTACGAGTCGGGAAGATGCGGGGATCGGATTTTTTGGCGGGAATTCATGCCATGCGCCTCACAGGCTCAGGTATGGAGGTTCTGCCCAACGCGGCGTGATTTAGGAGGTCGAAAATCGCCCGCATTATTTTGAGTGTTGATAATCGGGAAAACAGGCGGCTTCTGTCGGAATTTCTGGGTTCCTACCATTCCGTCGGCGCCCACAGTGCGGGCGAGCCCCTGGAGGAGGTCTTCGACCTCTGCATAATCGATGGCCCGAACCTTGATCGGTTGAAAGAGGACATAACCACGCGCAGGGAATCTGAGCAGCCAGGAATCCTTCCTGTTCTTCTCGTAGCTGGCAGGCCGGATGTGTGGTCCGCACGTACTGAACTGTGGCAGCTTATCGACGATTCAATCGAAACGCCGATATCGAAGTTGGAATTGCAGTCGCGGGTCGAGATCCTTCTCCGGGCCCGGCGTACTTCGTTGGATCTGAGGTTGCGCAACGAAGATCTCGAAGCATTCATTCAAGCCATGTCGCATGATCTGCGCGCGTCCATACGCGCCGCGGCGATGTTCGCCGAGGCGATCAATGAATCCGATAACGATCGCCTCAGCGAGCAGGGAAAGCGCGACCTTGAGCGTATTCGGCAAGCTGCTCAGGAAATGCGTGAGTTAATCGATTCGCTTCTGAACTTTTCGCGCTTGGGACGAGGGGAAGTTCGGTATGAGCCGATCAACCTGAAGTCCTATATCGATATTTGCATGCGGAATCTTCAGCATGAGATCCGGCAGCGAAACGCCCAGGTTCGAATAAAAGGAAGACCAAAAACCATTCAGACGGATCCGACTCTATTGAAAATTGCGCTGACCAATCTGCTGTCGAACGCGATCAAATTCGTTCCCGAAGGTGTTCAGCCGGAAATAACAGTATCCACTTCGGTGAAAGAGGATCTCTGCAGGATCGAGGTCGGCGACAATGGCATCGGAATCTCGAAGGAAGACCAGCAACGGATCTTCATGCCGTTCGTGCGGGTCTATTCCGAAGAAAACTTTCCCGGAATCGGTTTGGGATTGCCTTCCGTCCGGAAGGCAATGGAACTTATCGGCGGCCGTGTGGGAGTGAATTCC
>CAZIPZ010000122.1:0-11792 GCA_964541075.1 uncultured Solibacteraceae bacterium
CGTAGTGCAGTTATAGTTCGATATTGAGACGTTTCCCTCGTCCAGCATGTACTCCAGCAGCCCGCCGTTCTGCCAACCGTCAATGTGGTGTATGGTAAGTGTTGGCGACGGACCAAGGGTGTTGTTGCGGTATACCCACCTCGAACCGAGGATATTGCTAAGATAATCGGACACAAAAGACAGAGAATTATTCTCAATCAGTACGTCGGTCGATGCTCCGGTGGCCGACCCGATTCCTGCCGAATAGAGCGTTCCGCCATTATTCATTCCGCAGCGGGCGATCGTGTTGCCGCGGATAGTGAGAAACGACGAGGATCCGAATCTAAGGCACTGTCCGCTGATGTCATGGATATTGTTATTTAAAATTAGAACGCCCGTGTTCGCACCGGTGATTTCGAGGCCGCGTTCGTTCCCGGCGGCCGTCATACCTGTATGCGTAATTTCGAAACCTTCAACGGTGACGTAGTCGGCGCCTGAAATAACGAAGCGCTTCACCTTGGCTGCCGGGGTTCCCGTCGCCCGGTAAACAATACGCGCGCCCGACGTTCCGTCGGTCGATTCCGTTACGAGCTCGTTATAAAGTCCGCTCCCGGCGACATTGCACGTGTCACCTGGCCCTATCGTGCTGGCGCACTTAGAAATGGTTTTCCATGGCGCCGCCGGATTCGTCCCAAGGTTGGGGCTGTCGTTGGAGGAAGGATGGTCCCGGTCTACGTAATAATCCGCTGCTGGTGCACTTATTGAGGGGATTAGTAAGGCCGCGAACAAAAATACGAGTCGCTTCATAAAACACCTGTACGAGTTAGGTTTCAGGATCACCGATTGAGTCCAACAAGTTTGGCCAACCGAAGATTTGCGCTCAACGAGCACATTTCGGAGTCGGGGGCGTATTGTAACGAAAAGTCCTTGTAAATCAAAACCTAACTCCTTTGAGCATTCCGGAACCTTGGGCAAAGGACCCGGCCATGACATCCCGGTCGCAAGCGTCTCGAGTCGCCAAGCTGGGAATCTGTAAGAAGTCAGAGATCTATTGAGAAAAGATGCGGCAGTTCGAAGCCGTCAGATGGGGGGGGAGAGTGATTGGATCGCGCCGGTTACGCGTTCTTTTTGGAACCACAAAAAGCAAAGGACGCTCTGTTTCACCCCGAAGAGAGTACAGAGCGTCCTTGATTATTACCTTCTAGCGGATCTTACTGCTTACTTGCGACGTCTCTGATAAGCGGAGACACCAGAAAGAACCGTCAAGCCAGCTCCCAGCAGCACAAGACTCATTGGCTCTGGAACGGCATTGATCCTCATTGTTTGGATTTTGAAACCGTCATCCTCATCGCCCGGGGGTCCGATCGGCGGAGGAACATCGTTCGGCCTGGCGCCGACGAGTAAAGCATTCACCGAGGCAAGCCCACTGATCGGGACAATATAAGGATATGGCGTATTGGTCCACGTATACCACTGGTCGAAATTCCCAGCCAAGTCATCGGGATTCCAATAGCTAAGTCCGTTCAGACTGTAACTGCTGGGGACGTTTCCCACTCGGTATGCAACGTCCCAATCCGGGTTCGCCCCAACGTACAGACTGATGGCCAACGGATCAACCTGCTCACTGAAGGTAAACAGTATCCAGTTGTTCACACCAACGTTGTCGTTATAGGGACTGTTACCGCAACCAGGCAGCTCGGTGGAGTCGCACACACCCAGACCGGAACCATACTGCCCCAACGCGGCGGCCGCCAGACGGTTATCCGTGTTTGGCGGTGTGGTGAACGTATTACCCCACGCCGTTGCCGTGACCGTGACGCCGTCGACGGTAAAGCTCAGCGAGTTACCGATGCTCCCGATACTCGGCGTCGACGTCGTGAAGTTGAACACTATCGGATCGGCATAAGACGGGGTGGAAAAGCCGATGAGCGCCGCCAATGCCAAGAGGATGGCGATCGACTTCGCAGGCACATTTGGAAACCGCAGAATCTTTCTAATCAACTGGCAACCCATTCTTCCTCCTTCTTGGACCCCCTCGCATGAGCAATCGCGGCGCCGTTGGTCTTTAAATTCCATTTTCCCGTTAAGCTATTCCCTGAAAAAGAGTTATTCGTTTTGGATTGTAGCGCTTCACACAGCCGCCACGAGGCCAAATGTAAGCGTTTTAGACGCTGCTCCTTCTCCGAATGACCGCTCGCGGTGGACGAAGATAACATGCTTACCTGTTATCAGCGACTTATCGGCAACCACTTTGAAACTCGCCCGATTGTAAGGATTTCCGACGGTCTTTCCGCATTCCCGACAGCGCTTGCGGCCCTTAACAAAGCTGTGAACGGTCTGAGTTTTCGCTACCATACAACCTAGTTTTCCCCGAAAGGAGTTCCAGAAGATGGTGAGCGTCTTTCTAGTTCTCGTCCTTCTGTTCATCACGACGCCCGCTCTGCCAGCACAAACGCTTGAGGAGCAGGTGCGAACAATGCGCTCGGAAATACAGGCGCTCCGTCAGGAGCTCGAAGAGCTAAGGCGCGAAATGAGAGCGCAACCCAGTGACCTTGCGGACACCCTTCCCTTGATCCAAGCTCAGGTTGAGGAGCACGCGGTCACTAAAGTCGAAACAAATTCCAAGTTCCCTATGAAAGTCTTTGGAAGTATCGCGTCCAACACATTCGTCAACACGAGGAGCGCGGATTGGCTCGACATACCGAATATCGCGGCGGACCCGCAAGTCTCCCCGCCCGGTTCATTCAGTTCGACAATGCGGCAGACCCGAATTGGGGTGATTCTTCAGGGCCCAGACATTGGCCCTACCAAGACCAGTGGTTTTCTGGCCATGGACTTCTTCGGTGGAATTCCCAATTTTCCCACGGCCGCCGCTATGGGCGTGCCGCGACTTCTATACGCGTACTTTCGACTGGACGGAAATGACACCAGTCTGCAGATTGGGCAGGATCACATGATTATGGCCCCTAAAAACCCAACCTCGTTGGCGGCAATGTCTTTCCCCAGTCTTTATCGATCGGGAAATCTGTACCTTCGAGCGCCGCAGATTCGAGCGGAAAGATTGGTGGCATCGGGTTCCGGCATCGAGTTTCGCGCTACCGGCGGCGTTCTGGCGCCTATCGCCGGCGATCTGGCGTCCCCTTCTTTTCAGTTTGTGCCCGCGAACCTCTCAGGGGAGCGCTCCAGGACGCCCGCGACCCAAGCCAGACTTTCGTTGCGCGCGCGGCCCGAAGGACCTTATGAAAAACCCCGGTGGGAATTTGGAGCATCAGGCCATTATGGACGGGAGCGATTCGGCGCAGACACCATTCCAAGTTGGGGATCCGCTGTCGACTTCGATGTTACTGGAGGGCGCTTTGGCGTTGGTGGAGAGGTGTTCGCAGGCCGGAACATGGATGCTTTCGGCGGCGCCATCGCGCAAAACGCGAAATCTCGTGGCGGCTTTATTGAAGGGAGAGTTGCAGCTATGCGAAAACTGGACTTCAATATCGGTTACGGTGTTGATCAACTCTATAGAAGTATTCGCGCTGGGTTTCCTCTTCGAAAGAACGCCGGAACATTTTGGAACGCCATCTACCGATTTACTCCGGAGTTCGCTGGATCGTTCGAGCATCGTCGGCAGAACACAACGGCTGCATCGGCCAAACGGGCGAATGATCATTTCAATCTAACGTTCATGTACAGTTTTTAATTCATGAGAAACATCGCTTTGGGCGCAGTCCTCTATTTCATCCTTACCTTTACCGGCCTTGCCTACGCCGCACCAATCACCGGAAGCGTTCGGGTTACAGGACGAACGCCGGGGTCGAACGTACCAACGATCGTGTACGCAGAACCCTTGGACGGAAAGCCAGCGATTGCGGCAGGACGTTACACCATGTCGCAGCGGAAAAAGTCATTTACGCCTCGAGTGCTGGCGGTGCCGGTGGGCTCAACCATGATCTTTCCTAATGACGATCCCATTTTTCACAACGTATTCTCCCTCTCGAGACCGGAACCGTTTGATTTGGGTCTTTATCGGGAAGGTTCCACTAAGACGAAAACGTTTACGAAGCAGTCCATCTATCGCGTGTTTTGCAATATTCATCCGCAGATGACTGGAGTCATCCTGGTCCTTCCGACTCCCTACATCACAGAGACCGATGGCGCCTCCGGGTATCGTTTGGATTTACCCGCAGGCCGTTATCGGATCACCGCCTGGTCAGAGAGATCCCAACCATCGTCTGTGGAAATCGAAGTTGGAGCCGCACCTGATGTTGCGCCGGATTTGGCCTTGGACGAATCCCGTTTTGTTGAAACGGGTCACAAAAACAAGTTCGGCCAGGACTATCCAAAATCTGCATACGACCCAACGCGGTAGGCCGAAGGACGAATCGGACGGAATGCTGAAGACAATTAGACGATGGCGGCTCGCCTCAAACTCCGGTATATGGGAACCGGCGCGGTAAAGCCTTTGACATTTACAGGTTGAAGGCGTTCAGCCGCAACAAGCCCTTCTACTTTCAAGTACGTGGCCTCCGAGATCAACGTTTCTCCGGGACGAGCCAGCGAACACAATCGGGCGCAGAGATTGACATGGGATCCGATGACTGTGAAATCCAGGCGGTCTTCGCTCCCAATACTTCCAAGAATGACTTCTCCAGTGGCGATGCCGATGCCGACTTGAAGTGGTTCTTCGGTAGGACGTTCTGCATTCCGACTTTCGAGGGCTTTATGAATTTCCAGAGCGCATCGGATCGCGTTCAGTTCCATGTCGTCATTGGTGAATAACGCGACAACGCAGTCCCCGACATACTTGTCGATGTCCCCATGAAACTTCTTCACCTTATCGGCCTGAAGGCTGAGGCATTCATTCAGCAGCCGCACGGTGTCTTCCGGCCGAGATCGCTCAGCGAGGGTTGTGAAGCCCCGCATATCGGAAAACAGTATGGTGAGAGTCACTTTCTCGCCGGCGGACGTCTTCTTTTGAGAGGAGGTCTGGATCATCTCGACGGTCGACTGCGAAACAAACTTCTGCATGTTCGCCCTTTCGCGCAATCCCTGGATCATGTGATTGAACGATTGGGCTAGATTGCCGATTTCATCTCTTGTGCGAACATCAATTCGATAATCGAAGTTTCCCGAAGCCACTTCCTGGGTTCCCTTCACCAGTTGGGCGACTGGCGCGGTGACCGATCTAGCAAAAAAAGCACTTCCGGCGACGCCTGCGATGGTTGCGACCAATCCCAAAACGACCAGACCGACTTGAATCTGGCGATAGGGCGCTAAAGCGCGATCGCGGGACCGCATAATGATCGCCATTGGGCGAAACCCGGCCGGACTGCCCATCAGAGTAGACAGCGTCGAGTATTCCTCTCCCTGAACATCGATCACCTTTTGCCCCCCGTCGGGGGGAATGGCGGAACTCCACTCGGGCTGGTCCTTAAACGGCACATCCGCCTCCGGTAACGTGGAACCCACGACTTTCTCAGCCACGATGACTATATCGCCGTTGGCGATGGCGCCGAGAGACCTCGCAAAGTCGTCGTTGATGGCCGCAGCGGCGACTATAAAACCATAAACAATGCCGGCCGCTTCCGCCGGCGCCGTCGCGAAGTGATATGCAGCGCCGTTTTCGATGAACACCCCATCGCGGTCGCGGAGAAACTCCTCAGATGGTGAGCCTTCGGATCGGTCTGTTCGCGCAATAACGCGGCCTTGAGGGTCCAATACAATGAGCAACTCCGAACGGCCGCTTGCTTGTTCATACTGCAGCAGAAAGTCACCAATCGTCGCGCTGTCGGTTTCAGTCAGCAAAGCCCTCATCTCAGGAAAGGATGCAACAAGACTCGCAGTCAGCTTGAGGTCCTGGACCCTATCTGTCTCGGCAGCAGAAAGGCTTTCACGTCCGCGTTCGATTTCGTTTTCAATGGTCTGGCTGACGAAGCGTCGAGCCTCAAAGTTAATGTATGCCAGCATGGCGATAACCAGCACAACAAGCAGTGAGCTCGCGTACAGTAAGATTTTTCCTCGAAGCGAGGTCAGGCTTTCCATTTACTGCTTCTTGGAGTCGAGCCGAACGATGCCGGATTTGAAGACATCATAAGGAACATCGAGAGTTGGGGGATGCTTAAGAGTGGCAATTGGCTTGGCGGGCACCCCTGCGACAAGAGTGTACGGCGGAACGCTTTTAGTCACAACGGATCCGGCAGCAACCATAGCGCCTTCGCCAATCACTATAGTTTCGCCGGGAGAGGCGGTAATAACGCAGCACGCTCCGACTCTGGCTTTCTTTTCGACAATGATTCTGCCGTTCCCTCGCCAGTGAGCCAATAGAACGCATCGAAGGTTGACGCCGCATTCATCCTGAAGTTCAATGCATCCGGGATAAGTATTCTCGAGATACACGTCATCGCCGATCCATACCTTTCCAGTGATCTTGACTCCCCGAAGTTTGTGTAGGAACGGCCGCAGGGATGTCGCACCCGGCAGAAACCTAGCCAGCAACTGAAGTAATCTCTGAATAACCTGGAAACCGACGCTTTTGGAGTTCACGATAAATCTTTCAGAATGGCCATCTAATGATTCGCTTGATGCCTACCCGGACGCATCGGACACTTCTGTTATTATTCGCTACTCTATTGCTTTTTATTACCTACGCTCGAAACAAAATGACCGTTCAGTATATTGAAACGCATTATGGGTCAATCGGCAGTACTTGTTTGTGACGAATTAACGGGACCCGTTCGAAATCTTTCAAAGATGCTGGATCTTTTCGAGATCCCTTGGCAGCCAGTCAGTTCTGCTGCTTTCGATCGCTTTCCAGAGAGCTTGGATCAACCGTATTGCGTTATCTGTCCAATGCTGCTTGCGGCTCAGGCGCTCGCCCATAGGAATCTCAATGAAGGTTTGCCTGAATTAGTGACCCGAGCGGAGTCTGTTTTCTTTTTTGGCGCCGAGCCATCCACTGAAGCCAATGGATTGTTGCGGTTGTTGGGCCTGAACCCATCGCAGCCAGTAACTTTAGAAAAGGGACAGACGACCTGCAATGTGTGGGACAAGGTCATTTGCGGCCCGCTAAATGGTCTCCAGATTCAGGTCACTGTGAGTGACCCTCAAATCGCAATCGAGGCGCCTTCGACCGAGAAGTCATTCACCTGTTTTCTTTCAACCCCGGCGGGATGCGTCTTTGGAGCGGTGGACTTCCACGGCGTTCGATGTTACCTGGCGTCAAGTCCGTCAATCATTGATATCGAGTCCAGGATTGAAACCGGATTCTTTGATATCGCGGAGCACTTCTTTTCAGCCGTTCCCTGCGTCATGTACTTGCGCCACTCATTTACCGCAGCCATGTGGAATCCGGTGGAGCTTGGCGCCTGCTTGATAGTGGACGATCCGGTGCTAAGACAGCAATACGGCTTCGTGAACTTTCAGGAACTCGCCAACAGCACCTCAGAGCATGATTTCACGTGCGACATTGCATTGATTCCTTGGAATTGGAACAGGTCCCAGCCTGGTGTCGTGGAACTATTTAAGAAGAACCAAGATCGACTCTCAGTGTGTGTTCACGGTTGTGACCACACTGCATTGGAATTCGCCAAGGGTGATGAACGCGTTTTCAATACTCAGACGAAAGTCGCAAACAAACGAATGATGACGCACCAAGGCCGCACCGGCCTGGTGCATGACGCCTTGATGGTGTTCCCACAGGGTGCTTTCTCACCGGTTTCTCTCAAGGTTCTTAAGCACAATGGTTTCGTCGCAGCCGTGAATACAGAAGTGGCGCCCACGGGCTACCCCTCTGAGACGCAAATAGCGGATTTCTGGAAGATGGCTATTCTCAAATACGGGGACTTTCCCATATATACAAGGCGTTATCCATTCCACGGCCTGCACAACTTTGCTTTCGACGCCTTGCTGGGAAAGCCTTGCCTTATTGCCACGCATCACACGGATTTCAGGGGCGGCGGCTATGACCTACTCGATTTCATAGACCGATTAAACGCCTTGAAAATCAATCTGAAATGGCGAACGTTAGGCGGCGTGATCCATCGGGCATACGAGCATCGAGTAGCCGATGGGATCCAGCATCTCAGGATGTATGGGAATGAGATCGTCGTGGTTAACACGGATTCTATCCGTGAACGTGTTCGTGTGGAAAAGGCCGAGCATGACGCAACCGGAGTTGATCGCATCCAGTCGGGCAATAAGCGGATCGAGTGGCTTTCGGAAAAGGGATTTATTCGTTTTGAAGCGGCGCTCGAACCTGGGGAAACAACCTTGATCCAGGTCCACTATAAGGACGTGTATGGCGACGCCATGTACGAAAGGGGTTTTCAAAGCCGAATGAAGATCGCGGCAAGAAGGTACCTATCCGAGTTTCGGGATGAATTGCAGGCACGAGCACCCCGCCTTCACAAACAGGCCGAGATGGCGAGAAGATGGCTTCGGTCCGTTCGCTCCGGATGATCTCTCCCGGGGCCAAGTTCCGACGCCTGCGTTTTCAAACCTCAACGCCTGGCGGCATCTTGAATCCAAACGGTTTCTTCGAGGTGGCTCCGATTCCGAGGTTGGCGGGGTCGAAGTGAGAATCGAATTCTGACCGATCGCCGGAAAGGACTGCTTCTATGGATTCAATTCCAGCAAGCGTTGCGATATCGAGATCGGTTCGGGCCACTTGATAAAGGTTCTGAAAAGGTTGAACTGCGTCGAGAAGACCAAGTCGCATCGAATTAATCCAATTGCGGCTGTTCTGAGACGCATCGGCTCCCGGAAACTTGAAATATTTTTCCTCGACGAACGAGTCGCGGCTGATCAGTCCACTCGACGCACAGTACTCGACCGTTTGTCGCACTAGCTCCTTAGGCTCGACATCCAATAAGGGGTCATCGCCAAAGCAGTAGTATTCACAGCAAAGACATCCTTTTCCGGGCGGAACCATGTCCCCATTAAAACCGGAATAGTTTGTAATTCTGCCAATCCTCGTTTTTGGGCATGTGACGATGAGATATGGATGCGGAAATTTCGGGGGACGATTAAGAAAAAGGTAAACAAGGATCACTGTGCGACGACTTGTAGGTGTAGCCGCCTTTGCATAAGCTTCGGGTATTGGCAGCCCAAGAAGGCGAACCAGAATGTCGAGCGGAATGCTCGAAACCAGGTTTTTGCACTCGAAACTAATCGTCTCGCCATCTACTTCAGCCGTCACGGACTCTACCTTATGTTCGCTGGCCTTCACGTTGAGGACTTTTGCTCCATAGTGGAATATGGCGCCGGCCTCGGCGGCTTTTTGGGCAAGCATATCCATAACTTGTCCGGTGCCTTTGGCCGGGTGATACCAGACGCCTTCCTTGGTATGTTCCTTTTCTTCCCTCGCAAAGAATGCTCGGAGGAAGGCTTGATGGACGGTTGTTAAAAAACCAGTCCGGCCGCCATCATTGAAATTTTCAGGCAAAGGAACGTCAGCCCAACGTTTGCCCGTTAGTTTTTCTTGAAAGCCCTGCGATGCCACGCGCGTGAGCATGCGACCGCGGCTGCGATAGAAGTATTCCTCAACGTTTCTTGGTCTGGGAGCGAAGACATTAATTCGGCTCCACGCAAAATCCCTAACGCAGGCGAGAAACAGCCCCCACGTCATTCCGCGGCGGAAGCCTCTGAAAGTCGGAAACATTTCCAGAATGCGGCCTTCATACAAGAATCCGCCGCGATGCTGGTAAGGTCTGTAGTCCGATCCGAGCAACTCTCTCCAGAATTTGTCCACCTTGGTGAGGCGGCTATACATTTGCTTGCGCCCGACATCCACGGCGAAGTCCTTGTGTGTAATGCTTCGCATGAGTCCGCCTGGCACTTTGTCGCGCTCAAGAATCGTTGGTTTGAGGCCTGCTTTCGCAAGGAAATATGCTGCCGTCAACCCGGAGGGACCGGCGCCTAATACTACGGTGTGGGTTTCTCTGCGTGTCAAAAGCCTTTAACCTCCCGGACGGCGAAACAGATCAATGCCATTGTAGTCGCCCGACTCGAAAAATCGGTTTCCCTTAGGGGCATCTCTAGAGCAGCCAAGCTAATTTTGTTCGGCAACTCGCCTCGGCGACTTAGGAGCTGTGAGCTTTCTCTTGCCTTCGGCAAGAAGCCGAACGAAGCGCTTCGGTAGAATGTCAGCCAGCGAGCGATGAAGACCGAGATTGAGCGCCAGCCTGCCTCTCCAGTTGAGGGGCACATAATAGCGCGGAACTTCGCAACGTTCGAAACCGTTGGCGACTTTAAAATCGGTGAGACCCTGCCCGCCCCAAACGCCGTATTTTAGAAGGCCCAAATTCTTGGAGGCGCAAACTTCGACCGCCTTCGCCACCAATAGGTTCGTCGGAGCCTTGTCCCGATGGCAAATCATCGAGAGAATGTTCATCACCACAGCATACGTATCCGTATAGGTCAGCTTAGCGAAGCCGATCATTTGATCTCCGTGAAATACGCCGATGAACTGGCTGCGATCGAGAAAAGTGCTGTGCTCCCGTTTCAGCGTCTCGAAATCCTTCTTGTAATGTATGTTTGGCTTTCCTTGACGCGTCGGGCTTTCGTCATACACCGCTTTAATCGCATGAACGAATTCATCGTTAAATTCCACGACCCGCGCTTCGACGCCTACTTTCAGCGCTTTCCGCACCATGTTCCTTGATTTGTTGTTCAGTTGTTTAGTGAACCAATGGTCGTATGTCGAGACGGGCATAACCGCAACCGCATCGGTCTCGCGACAGTAGGCGAACCGCGGCGTTGTGTCGTGTAGCGGTTGTACGAAGGTGAAAACGTCTGCCTTTACTCCGGATGCTTTAACTGCATCTAGAAATGCCAGGGGATCATTGAGGGCGACGTAGTATTCGCTGGCCAGTCTCCCGATTCTTGGGAACCGCCCGAAGGTGAGGACTTTTATGCCATTGACTGAAATCGGTTCACTATTGTTTGTCATTTGATGCCTTTGCTAATCGTAACAGCAGTCTTCGGACAGCCGGAATCACCGCAATTGACTCTGCAATCCGCACACAATCTCCCAGGCTTCTCCGACCGGCGACACTTGCGCGCCCGAACGCGAGGCGTGACGCACGATGTCATCAAAAAAGGCCGGCGTGCATCCAAACCGTGTTGGCGCATCACTGACATCATGGGTGGCAAAAATGAGCCAACCGCCCTGCTGCACATTCAAATCAATTATTTTCTTTACGGATTCCGGATCGTGTTTGCTTTTTTCCAGGAAGTACGCACGCAAGAGATATCGATCGCTCACACCGGAATTGAACGTCTGGCCTCCTGCTCTGCAGCAGGTGAAATGCTTCGCGACTAGGCGCTTTGTAAGCGGCCTCGGGTCCGTTATCGGATAGGAGAGAGTACGGAATGAACCGCCCGGCGCGAGTTCCTGGAGGCGACGGTTGTTTTCTACGATCGACCGTTCGAAATCACCAGGTGCAGTATTCCACGAGTGGCAATGTCCGAAGGTGTGGGAACCTAATTCGTGGCCGTCCGCGAGAAGCTGTCCCAGGTCTTCGGACCTGAAGATCTCGCCGACGGGGGCCTGTTTACCCATGAGGCCAAGCGCGGCGTAGTATGTTCCGTGAAATCCATACTTTCTTAAAATTGCGCCGCCCGCACATAGAGCCGTGCGCGGAAAGTCGTCGAAAGTGAAGGAGATCAAAGGCGCCGTATTCTGCATTCTGACCGGGCCTCTATACAACGCTTTGGATACAACGCGCTGATAAATGCCCTGCGCTCGATCGCTGATCTTATTGAGGGTCATGCCATTCGTTTTCAGTGACTTCAATTATGCGGTCGTCTGGATCAGTCAGCCC
>CAZIPZ010000123.1:0-11775 GCA_964541075.1 uncultured Solibacteraceae bacterium
CATGAAGCCATCAGCGTTCATAGTGAATGTTGCGCGCGGCGAAATCATTGATCAAGATGCTTTGGTTGAGGCGCTCAACAGCGGCCGGATCGCTGGGGCAGGACTCGACGTCTTTGTGCCTGATCCTCTACCCAGCGGACACCCTCTATTTGCCACAAAGAACATCATCGTGACGCCACATACCTCGGGCGTCTCGCCGGTTCTGTGGAGGCGCATTATGGATATTTGGATAGAGAATATTCACCGATTCGTGGACGGTCGGCCGCTGATCAACCAAGTGGACAAGAAGCTCGGGTATTAACCAACGCCTTCTCTTGAGGTCTTAGGATTTTGGTGCGTAGTAGCCTTTCTTGTGCCGCACCTTCAGCTTGTCAGGTTTGCCGTCCCTGTTGACATCGAGAGTTGGTACTTCGACGCGAAGCTTGTGAAGCTTGCCATCGTTCTTTCGAATCTTCGGAATGAAGCCCAAACTGTATTGGTTTCGTAGTTGGTGACTGACGATTTCATAGATGCTTTTGTACTCGGCAGGGAAGCGCGGAAAAAATCCGGCGCCTCCTGTCGCTTCGGCCAAGGACCGCATGATGTTGTCGGCCTGAATGAAGGTGATGCTGTCTTCCGGCCCAAAATAACGCTCCATGTACATTCTCGCCAATTGACCCATGCCCACGGAGTAAATAACAGTGTCAGAAGCTTCGGCTTTACGAAGGGTTTCTGGAAAATTGTGCTTACTGATAGTGTCCAGACCGCTACTGAGCAAGAACACAGCTTTCTTTCCGTCGACGTTGTCGAGGCGCTCCAGCGTGAAGTAGACCGCGTCATATAAGGCCGTTTCACGATAGGCAGGGATTTGAAGACGGCGTAAGCCCTCAAACAGCTGGTCTTTATCCTTTGTGAAGTCGGTAAGTATCTCCGGTCTCATGTCAAAGGCAACCAGCGCGGCCCAGTCTTCCGGCCTTAACGAGTTTATGAAACCTGCGGCAGGACCCACCACGTCATCGTAGTAGTAGCCAATCGTATTACTGAACTCCACCAAAACGACTACTGTGAGAGGTGCATCAGACGGGCTGAAGTTGGTAACGACCTGCTCAACGTTATCATCGAAGACCTTAAACTGATCCCTCTGCAACCCAGAAACCGGATTGCCGCCGTTGTCTGTAACCACGACATCAAACGTTACAAGGTCTACATCAATCGATAGACCCTCCTGCGTAGGAGGAGCCGCCTTGTCTTCTTTCGGCATCGGTGGCAGCGGGACCGAAATCCCAATATCCTTCTTCGGGCCCTGAGCCAGAGCAATGCTTGTGATCAGGGCCGCAGCTGCCAAGATTACGACCAACCGTTTTGCTGTCATGGTGTTTTCTCCGCTTTCAGACTAACCGACTAAACCTCGACGGCGCAAGATCTTGATCTGTCGCTTCCATGTTTGGTTAATACCTATCTCGATTAGCGGCACATGTTCTGAGAATGTGGAAACAATAGGATCCATCGTTTTATGGAAGGCCAGCAATGGAGCCACCAAAATCAACAGGGCAGGCTGATTCAGAAGTGTTTTACCCTCAAAATACCCTTTTGAGCGAAAGTCATCGGCCCTCCTGTGTCGTTCGACCGCGATCCAGTAGTCGAGAGCCTGAAAGGGAAGGTCTGGATCGGCAGAAGCCTTGATTTCAATGACCACTAGCCGTCCTTTTTCGGTGACTGCCAAGAGGTCGATGATATTGCGGTCACGGCCCACGAAACTTGGCACTTGGGGATATACATGGGAGACGTCAATTGAAGGTAAAATATTCCGGATCTCGCAGACCAGATTTGCCTCCAGCCAACGCTCCTGGTGAACGCGAGCGATCGGATGCTTGCTTCCACAACGCCGGTTTTTTTCTACGTACTCAATAACGTCTTCGATCGGTTCGCCCAAAGGAAAACTCGTTCCATCTTCGGTCGCTCGGGCTATTTCGATTCCGCGTAGCCGAATGGAGATAGCGTTGCCGGCGATATCCGGCACTGCCTGCAGCAACGACGGCGCTATCCTCAATAGTCTGTTGACCTCGGTCTCAACGTTCGGGCGGACGAATTCTTGAACGTACGTTTCATTTGGGGACGCTTCATCGATCAGCGGCGTTACGGATTTCCCATTCCACAGAAGCCACTCAATACGATCGCGCAGCTGAGGCATGATTCGAAGACGTTCGATCAGAGTGTAACGCCTTCCAGCAGGTATCACCGCTGCGAGTGGACGCTTCGCAAATGGCGCCCATAAGATTGCGGCTCGCATTAATCCATTCACAATGGACGGTGATTCGTCGGGATCCACTGTGATGATCGCTTTTCGGGTTAGTACAAATCTTGGATATGCTCCTCCGATGCTAAATCGTCGATCTGCATAGAGCATTTCTCGCTCAATGGAGCGAGCACCGAAATAAGCGCAGAGCGCTGGCGCTATTTGTTTCTGAAACAGCCGCCGCCGGCGTCGTAGCTCGATGCCGACGGGGAACCCTTCACCCGCACTGAACAACATCACATCGGATTTCGACCTAAACCTGTGGCGTGCCTCAATACGAACGGTATTGGATTTGAGCCAATCGATCCTTACAATTTGTCGAGACCATCGTTTGAACCGGATCAATGGACCATTGATGGATATTTCTGATGACGGCAGCCTGAGAAATTCGATACCGTTAATTGAAATGTTCCAGGAAGGCTCCAGAGCCAGAAGAATTTTTAGCTCTTCGGTTTGCACCGGTGAATTATAGTCAAAGTTGATTGTAGTCGATGACGCCGCGCAACTCTCGATTCCCATATGCCTTCAGTAATGGTTGCCTCAGCTGTTCGAACTCCGATTGGAAAATTCGGAGGCTGTCTGTCCTCATTCTCGGCTGCTGACCTAGGTGTTGTTGCGGTAAAGGAAGCCCTGCAGCGATCAGGCATTGAAGGAAGGGACGTCGACGAGGTCATCATTGGTCATGCTCGCCAGGCGGGGAACGGCCCTAATTTGGCCCGTCAGATCAGTTACAGATCTGGTGTACCGCTCGAGGTCCCAGCCTTTACTGTAAACAAAGCATGTGGATCAGGACTGAAATCCATCATTTTGGGATATCAGGAAATTTTGTTAGGGAACGCAGACGTTATTGTAGCGGGGGGCGCCGAATCGATGAGCAACGTTCCCTATCTGGTGCCAAACGCTCGATGGGGATTGCGGATGGGCGATCAGCCAATCATCGACGGTATGCATCGCGACGGCTTTTTTTGCCCATTGTCCCAGATGCTGATGGGCGAGACGGCTGAGAATCTTGCAAGAGCCTACGGAATTCAACGGTGGGAACAGGATGAGTACGCATTTCGCAGCCAGCGGTTGGCGGTTTCGGCGACGCGATCCAAACGGTTTATTGAGGAACTTGTTGCAGTACAGAGCGAAGGCGAAAGAAGCGAGCCTGAGTTGATCAGTATTGATGAGCACATTCGAATGGATGCTTCGATCGCGGAAATGCAGAAGCTGCCGCCAATATTTTCTAAGGACGGTACAGTAACTGCAGGCAATTCCTCAGGAATCACCGATGGCGCCTCCGCTGTAGTCATGCTGTCTGAAGAAGAAGCCAACCGGCGAAACGTCAAACCGCTAGCCCGAATTGTTGGTCACGCTGTTGCGGGCGTTGATCCCAAGATGATGGGAATCGGGCCCGTTCCAGCGGTTCAAAAGCTCCTTTCGAAAAGCGGCCTCAAGCTTGAAGATTTTGAGTTAATTGAATTGAATGAAGCTTTCGCGGCGCAAGTTCTTGCTTTCTTCAGGGAACTGCCAATCGATCCTAACCGCGTAAATGTCAACGGCGGGGCAATAGCGCTCGGTCATCCGATCGGTTGCACTGGAACACGCATTGTCACCACCTTAGTGCACGAGATGCACAAGCGCAAGGCGCGATATGGTCTCGCCACCGTTTGTATCAGTGGGGGGATGGGTATCGCACTTGGAATCGAGAGAATCTGATGCCTCTATTGATGGACGTAGTTTTGATTTTCTGGATGCAGAACGTGAGCTCTGAAGTCGTCGTCGGTTTAACGGATGGACAACAGTTGTCGATCGCCAACCCCGTATTCGGAGGCTTCATTGAGACCCGTGCGGAAGGTGAGCCGTTCTTGCTTTATCGACAGGCGAACTTACATGGGGAAATCTCCACGCGGTCCGTCGCTCGCATTGATTTTGAGAAGTATAAGAAAGGCAAGCCGCTGTCGATGAAGGTCACGCTGAAAAATGGTCAGACGATGGAGGTGCAAAGCGATCGTCGAGATTTTGTGACTCTAAAGGGCGGCAGCAATATCGGCATGATCACGGTCAGGCACCCCGATCCGATTTCACCTGAGATGAAGCTCAGTACGCGGAAACCGAACCGCAAAGACGATCTGACAATTCAGTACCTGGAATTTCCAGCGCCTTGAGTAGTATTCTTCCTTCCGGAGGAATGGCCGAGTGGTTGAAGGCGGTGGTCTTGAAAACCACTGTACGGGGAACCGTACCGGGGGTTCGAATCCCTCTTCCTCCGTCGCTACCTGTGTTCGTCGATTTTCAGAGCTCTTTTCATTTCGCACCTATTGATTTCTGAAAGCGTGCGATCGTGGCTGTGCTGTAGTCCGTCCGGTGTCGACACTCCTGTCCCGCGCAAGTTAGCAGCAGCTTCCAGCTGCCGGCTGGTGCACTTCTGCGCTGTGATCCAACCTATCGGTGAAGATTAGGGTTCAATCGAGACCGGCTAGTACAGGGCTTTTGAATGTTGAAATGTCCGGCGCAATTGCCGCTCATTCCAGCAAGCCCATTTTCCAAGTTTCACCTCGCGTAACTGAGCGGCGCCGGCGGGAAGCACTGCGCGCAGTTAATTGTCGTACGTGAATTCCAAAAACAGGCATACACTCACCCTATCCTTTCAGTCTCATTTAGATTCTGGCGCAAGCAATGCGGCCTATTTGATTCTGGACCGATACTGTCGGGGAATCACCTCTGTAGCCGTCACGGTTTCGACCGGCCGTACTCGGTACAGGGGCCTCCCACCTTTGGGCGCCGGGAAATCTTAAGGAAGTCATGTCCTCTCTTATGAAGCGTTCCAAAACACTCGGGCCATCTTAAAACGGCTGCGAGTCGAAGCCAGGAGACCGCATGAAAGAAAAAGCGACCGTTCGTTATCTCGGATACAGAGCGCTGGCTGATGGAGGCCGCGGATTCGACTTTTCTGTGGCAACCATCGGCGAGGAGACAAAGCTGATCACGATTGAAGCGTCAGCTGATCTATTCCGAGGGTTGGATCGAATCGCAATTCAAGAAGGAGCCGGCATTTGCTATGAAACTTTAAGATCACGCATTGAGACAGACTCAATGCGTGCAGCTCACGGGTTCAGCCTTAACTCGGCCGATGTAGCTCAACACCGTAAGACGACGAAAGCCATGGGAAGGAGGCATTGAATGACGAATGCCAAGTCCATTGCCGTTGCCTTCCAAGGAGCTGGATGGTGGATAGTGATTGTCTTGATGTGCGCCACAACGATTGCTGCCTCAACACTTGTTTCACCGCGCTTTAGATATCTGCGGAAGATCGCTTCGAGGTATTTGTGATCTGTCCATGAAGAGATTGTGAGTTCCGGCGTAAAGAGGCGAGGGGAGAATCGCACCCATCACAAGGATTATTCCACTTGCACGGGGCAGGAGCTCCTAAGTATGTGTTCGCGGTTGTTCCACCGGAAGATCGAGGCGGTTGCCCCACTCACCCCAAGAACCGAGATAATTGCGAACTTTTTCATATCCGATCAGGCGCAGTGCGAGATAAGTATGGGCTGAGCGATAGCCTCCATGACAGTGCGGAATCACCTCTTTTTCCGGACCGATGCCGTGATCTGCATACATTTTCCTCAGATCGTCGGCCGCTTTAAAAAAGCCCTTTGGATCGAGGTTGTTAGTCCACTCAAGATGGATTGCTCCGGGGATGGCTCCAGGCCGGGCCGCCCGCACAAGAGCCCCGGTATATTCGCTTTCACTTCGAGTATCTATGATGACTGAACATGGATTTTCGAGATTTGCCTGAACGTCCTCCACCGTTGCCAATAATTCACGCCGCGGGCTCATTTTGAAATTGCCAGCCTTGGGAACAGTTGCATCCCGTGTCACCCCAAATCCGGCCGCTTGCCACGCGGCCAATCCCCCATTCAGCATATGCACGTCCGTGTGGCCAAAAAACTCGAGGAACCAAAATAGCCGAGCCGACCGCATGCCTGCGATATCGTCATATACGACAACCGTGCTGTCCTGATTGATTCCCTTCGATTGAATCAGGTGTTCGATAATCCAAAGAAAAGCTTTTAGCGGTTCCGGCCTGGTATCGATCAGGCTGATGCCGAAGATGTCAAAGCTTCGCGCCCGCGGAATATGGCCGTTGGAGTAAGCCTCAGGCGGTCTCATGTCCAGTAGAACCAGGGAGTCATCCAGGCGCGACTTAAGTTCGTCCACGGACCACAGCAGGTGGGGATTGGTGTAATTCATGAGGTTTGTTCCAAGAGGTTTATGATTTCAGTTATCGACTCCACCGTATAGGTTGGAGTAAGCGTCTTGTTGTCCGATATCCCTTCGCGGACTTCAGTTTTGAGCCAGACCACATCCATACCTGAATTTAGCGCCCCCTGCACGTCAATATAGAGCTGGTCGCCGACGAAAAGGGCGTCCTTAGCGTCTATCTTCAAGTTGGCGAGCGTCCGCTCGAAAAGTAAGGGATGAGGCTTTCGCCATCCGATTTCGGCCGAGACTGTTATCGTTTCAAACAAAGTTCGAATTCCGAATCGGTCCAACGTTTCATAAAGCACCGGAGCATAGTCGAGGTTTGAAATCATGGCTATTCGGAATCGCGGCCTGGCCCACTCGAGGAACTTCATGGTTTCGGGTCGAACCTCGAATGCACGCTGCAATTCGGTCATATGCGTACGTGTTAGTGAGTCGAGAACTGCGAAATCAACCCTGTCGGATTTCATTCCGAGCTTCTTGAGCATGAGTCGGAACCGTTCCTGACTTTGAATTTCACGTAGCTCGGTGGCGCGGAGCCTCGTAACCTCTTTGTGACTTTCGAAAAAGGCGTTGCAGAAGGTTGCAAAGTCCACCTCGCCGAAGTGGCCAGATAGGGCGGCATGCACCGCAGGCGCCGTCGTATGTATAAGTTTTCCATCAATCTGGCAGGCCGGTAATCGAGCGGGATCGATATGCACCACCGTGTCAAAAGCATCAAATATCAGCGTGCTATAATTTCGTGTTCTCACTTGTTTAGAATAGCTGAAAAGATACTGGCAATGGAGGCGGCCTTAGGTTTTGATCAACGTTGAGAACCTGACAAAGCGTTACGCGACCAAGACCGCGATCGAAGGCATGTCGTTCAACGTCGAAAGGGGCGAGATCCTTGGATTCCTCGGCCCCAACGGCGCCGGTAAAACAACGACGATGCGGATCATCACCGGCTTCATGCCGGCTACCGATGGAACAGTCCGCGTTGACGGTTTTGAGGTTTTTGAGAACCCGATCGACGTTCGCAAACGAATCGGTTACCTTCCTGAAAATCCTCCGCTCTATGCCGAGATGACCGTCGTTGGCTATTTGCGTTTTGTCGCAAAGATCAAGGGCGTTCCCAATGACCGGCTGACAAGTGAACTCTTCCGTGTGATGGAGAAGGTCAACATCACCGACGTCAAAGATCGCATCATCGCAAAATTGTCGAAAGGGTATAAGCAGCGTGTCGGTTTGGCGCAAGCTCTACTTAATGATCCCCCTGTGCTGATATTGGATGAGCCGACGATCGGTCTGGATCCTAAACAGATCCATGAGGTTCGGGAGCTCATAAAGGAACTCGCGGGCAGTCACACTGTTGTGTTGTCCACTCATATCCTTCCTGAGGTTGAACAAACCTGCAATCGAGTGATCATCATTGACCGCGGTAAGATTGTGGCGGTCGACACACCACAAAACCTAAGATTTCAATTGCAGGGCGCCGAACGAATTTCCATGGAGATTGAGGGCCCGGCAGACGAGGTTGCGGAGAAACTGAGGACTATGCCAGGAGTCATCGAAGTTCGTAGGCTTACGGCATCCGAGGGCCGCAACAGATACCAGGTCGAAGGGGAGTTGCGAAGGGATATTCGCGCCGCTCTGGCGCGGGTAGTCGTACAGAACGGTTGGGATTTATTGGAGCTTCAATCCGCAACAATGAGTTTGGAGGATATTTTCATCAAACTGACTACGGAGGATGCCGGCTCTTCGCAACCCGGCGAGTAATCACCATGCGAAACATTCTGACTATCGTTGAACGAGAATTGAGGGCGTATTTCATTTCTCCCGTCGCCTATGTGGTCTTGACGATCTTCGTCTTTTTGTCCGGAATATTCTTTAGAACGATACTCAATCAGGTGATGCAATACGCGACGATGGCTTCAATGCAGACCCAGCAGATGGGCCAGGCGCAGCCGATCGACATGCCGGGCATGATCAGCCAAGGATTCTTGAGCACAACTAGCGTCATTCTGCTTTTCATTATTCCAATGATCACCATGGGATTGTTTTCGGAAGAGAAGAAGCGTGGAACGATCGAGTTGTTGCTCACGGCGCCCCTCACCGATACTCAAGTCGTGTTGGGTAAATTCCTGGCTGCCGGCTCTTTTTTTGTCATATTGCTTCTCACGACTTGGGCCCCCATGTCCGCGTTGTATTTTTATAGCTCGCCTGCGTCAGGTCCTATTCTCACCGGTTATTTCGGATTGCTCCTCTACGGCCTGTCGCTTATATCGATCGGGCTCTTTCTGTCTACATTAACGGAGAACCAAATCGTCGCCGGGATGCTCAGTTTTGGCGTCATCATGATGCTTTGGTTGGTTGACGCTGTCGCCAACAACGCGCAAGCGACCATGAAGAGCGTTCTTACCTATCTGTCCGTGCTTAGCCATCTCGAGGACTTTATGAAAGGGGTCCTGGCGACATCACATGTCATCTTCTATTTGTCGCTAACGTTCGTCGCTCTTTTTCTGACATATCGTTCAATTGATTCACTCCGCTGGAGAGGCTGATTAGAGGGCTGCCTGGATGGATGGTGAAGCCGTTTCCATTACGTACAAGCGATCAATATGAAAGAACATCTGAAAAAAGCTGACATATTTGGCCTCGCAATAATTACGGCCGCGCTGATTGCGTATTCGGTCCGATCCATTTGGAATGTTTATCAGACCGCGGCGGTTATCGCGGGAGGTGTACTTGTTCTGCTTTCGATAGCTGCAAAGTTTCAAGATATTCAGCGCGGTCTTGGACGGCGGTCTGCCCGGTTTGGCGTCAATTCAGCGACGTCCATAGCGCTCTTGATAGCCGTTCTCGCGATGGTCAATTATCTGGGCGCCCAGCATCAAAAGCGGGTCGACCTAACCAGCCAACAGGTCTACAGCTTGACCGAGCAATCTCTCAATGTTGCTCAGCAGGTTAATCAGGATCTGCACATCAAGGCATTTTATCCTGGCGGTGATTATGTTCCCACGCGCGATCTCCTGCGGCTCTATTCAGACAGGAACAAGAAAATAACGTTCGAATTCATCGATCCCGACAAGCAGCCTCAGGTTGCACAGCAGTATCGTGTTACAGCATATGGAGATTTCAATAACCCGATGACTGGGCAATCATTCCGTTACGGAACGCTTGTTCTTGAGATGGGAGACAAGACGCAACGAATAGAGAAGCAATCAGAAGCTGTGCGGGAAGAGGATGTAACCAACGCGCTGATGAAGATCGTTAAAGGTGAAAGGAAGACCTTGTACTTCATTCAGGGACACGGTGAACACAATCTGGATAGCACCGAACGCAACGGCTTCAACAGCACTCGAATGGCGTTGGAAACGGAAAACTACATCGTTAAGCCGCTCAACTTAGCGTCTGAAGGCAAGGTTCCTGACGATGCCGCCGTTGTGGGAATGATAGGTCCAGCGACCGAGCCGTTTCCGAATGAACTCGAACTACTTGATGGATATCTCAAAAAAGGCGGAAGCGTGCTGATCATGTTGGATCCCGCTCCAAGCGCCTCCGTGTCGGATTTCTTAAAGAAGTGGTCTGTCGATGTGGGCGACAACTTTATTGTCGATGCAACAGGCGTAGGCAGACTGTTCGGCGCCGGTCCAACGGTGCCGCTCGTCACGAACTACGGCAGTCACAAGATTACAGAGCGTTTCAACGTCATGACGTTCTTTCCACTGGTACGGTCTGTTAGCCCTGTCGTGCCTCCCGTCGATGGACTGAATGTAGAGACTTTGATCTCATCGGCCGATAGAAGTTGGGGCGAGACGGACATGAAGTCTGCTGAGGCCACCCTCGATGAAAGCAAAGACCTTAAGGGACCAGTGCCTTTGGCCGTTGTGGTGACCAAGGATCTTGGCGAGAATAAAAAGAGCCGGCTTATCGTTTTTGGAGACTCCGATTTTCCGACGAACGGTTTTTTCAACTTACAAGGCAACGGTAATCTTTTCATGAACACCGTTACATGGCTTGCCCAGGACGAGGGCTTCATCTCCATCCGTCCCAAGAATCCCGATGACCGGCGGCTCACCATGACAGAAGCTCAAGGACGTTTGCTATCGTATTTTTCCATTCTGTTGCTTCCGATGGGCATCCTGATAGCGGGTGTTTCCGTTTGGATAAAGCGAAGAAAATGAGATTTAAGGGAACATCTGCGCTAGCTCTTATCTTCTTGCTGTTGGGCGCGTACGTATATTTCTCCGAATATAGGGGCCTTGACGCCAAACGCCAGGCGGAGGAGGACAAGAAGAAGGCTGTTCAGGTCGATGATAAACAAGTTGTCGAGATCAGCCTTGTCTCTCCGGAGCGCACGATCACAGGAGTGAGAATCGGTGAGGACCGCTGGGAGATCACTTCACCCGCTGCTTTCGAGGCGGACTCGGAGGAATGGAATCAACTTGCATTCGGCCTCACAGCAATTGAACGCGGCGACACCCTAACCGCAAGTCCGACGGAATTGGCTCCCTACGGGCTAAGTCCTCCGAAAGTGAAAGTGATTGCAAGGCTGAAGAATGGCGAGACGGTAGAAGTTCAATTTGGATCCGACAATCCGAAGGGAACGAACAGCTACGCGAAACTTGGCGGCACGGACGAAGTATTCCTCACCTCTATGTCTTCTTCCCGCCTCTTCGCTAAGAACCTGGAAGTGCTCCGCAACAAGAAGATCCTGGAAGTCGAAGCGGACAATATCGACGCGATCACAATTCAAGATGGCGCAAAAGAACTTGAAATCCGAAAAAACGGCCAGGATTGGCAGCTGAAAAAGCCGATTGACGCAAAAGCCGACAACGGCGAGGTAAGCACCTTCGCTACAAGCCTTCAATTTGCCCGGGGCTCATTCCCTGAGCAATCTATAGATTCCAAAACCGCTGGCTTGGACTCCCCCCAGATAAAAATCACGCTTCACGATTCGAAAACCAACTCCGATCGCATTTTGTTGATCGGAAACTCGCCGTCACCCGGCAAGTTCTATACCCGCGACGCGTCGCGGTCTGCCATTCTCATTATCGATAAAGACATTTCCGATAAAGTGCGCCGTCCGATGTTCGAATGGCGAGACAAGAGCATAACAACGCTGCAAAGGGATCGTGTGGAAGAGATTGAAATAATTCGAGCCGCCGACCAATATTCTCTTAGAAAGGTGGAAGCAGACTGGAAACTTCCCGACGGCAGGAAACTCCAATGGGAAAAGGTTTCCGGTATGCTAAACACGTTGGAGTTCG
>CAZIPZ010000124.1:0-11713 GCA_964541075.1 uncultured Solibacteraceae bacterium
TTAGCGGAGTTCTTCCATTTGGATAATGGCTGGCTGAAACGTCTCGCGGAATAGGTGAGCTTCGTTGCTTTCGCGCCAGTACGTGAAATCCGCATTCACGGTGATGCAGTTTTCAAGAAGCCCGTCAGCTTTGCCGGATTTCGAAACCCATTACTCCGCATTCTCTACGCCACTATTCCGAGTCCCAGACTATGATGGCAGATTTCGATCAACGGCGGCTCTGCCCCGCTGGTGGCGCGACGAGAAGGAACTGTTCTACGTTCAGTCGCCGAATGCCGTAAAGGATGATGACTTCTACTACACCAAGGGCGGCTTGATTCGGGCGGCGCAAGAACGCAGTTGCGGCATGAAGCGGGCAATCCCTCGACGCTCGGGCGTCTCTGCAGACCAGTCTACTGGTTGGCCTTCGCTTTGAATCTTGATGCGGCCAGGTTCAGGGACTTGTATAGCTCTTCCCAGGCCTTTTGCAATCCAGGCTTCAGGTCTTGCCAAGCTTCGGCGCTTGCCGCCTTAAGTTCCTCGAGTCTTTCCTGAGCAACTCTCAGTTTTGGTCCCAATGCTTCAGCTTCTTTTCCTGCTGCAGTTTCCAGCCTCGAAAGCAGGTCCTTTATATGCGCCTTCAATTCGTTGATTTCCGCTTCTACGCTCGTCCAGTCAAACTCTTTCCGGTTAGCCATGCAGCAAGAATACCAAAAGACCTCGCATCGGTCGCCGCGTATTGCGTGTGTTGCTCTCCCTTCGGTGAGGTGGCCAACGAGGTGAATCTGCTATTCATTGATGACTGCAGATCCGAAGCCACCACGGGCCCGACGGCGCGACGTTAACCCGATGCTGCCCTTCTGACCGGACATTTCATTTGCTGCAGCCACCGGACACAGCACGTGCTCCGACAAAACCATCTTTATCAATCGATACGAAAAATCCGCAATGTTAGAGTCACGCAAGTTTTTCACAACCTACAAAAAATCAACAAGAGTATGCGTCGAATTGTCGCCGTCGGGTCGCGATCCCAAACAGGCAGCCGCCATGGGTTTGTTACCACGCGTATGAGAAAGAGCGATCGCGATCGCCTGCCTTCCCAACTCGCCACGGCATGCCGATCTTGAACGTCAGAGAGTTCCGGGATTCTGCGAGATCCAGTGGGATTTGTCCCCAAGTCGTACGCTCAGCGTCGCCCGTGCTATCTATCTTCGGTTGCGCGCCGATGCGAAGCTGTGGCGAATGGGAAGAGAGTTCGTTGATGCAGAACCGCTGCGCATATCACAGGTGTTCTTGAGCATCTCGAACGAGTTCCAACATCAATCCATTCGAAAGACTTTGTAGGTTCCGCGGCGTCGGCAGCTGCGGCTCAATGAAAGGTGATCTCGCGGGCGCCGGCTTCCTTGAGGACAGCCATCGTGGATGAACGGTTGGCGACTTTCGCTCGGAGCCAGGCCGTCATGCCGCGCGAGTCTTCCGCTTCGAGCTCGGCGCCGGCGGCCACGAGGGCTTTCACGGCTTCGTCTTGTCCCGCTGCGGCGGCCGCCATTAGCGGGGTCTCATTCTTGGAAGTCAGCGCATCGACAGGCATGCCTGATGCGATAAGCAGGCGAATGATCTCAACATAACCTTCCGCCGCCGCCACATGGAGGGGACTCTCCGTTGTGCGGCTCGGCACCTTAGGATCCGCGCCGGCGCTGAGTAAGGCGCGGAGTACCTCAATGCGTCCTTTCCAGGCGGCCGCAAATACAGCTGTTCGGCCCTGACTGTCCTGGGCGTTGGCGATTGCCTTTCTCTCGAGAAGCAGCTTTACGGTGTCGTTCTGGCCGTTGAATGCAGCGAGCATCAGGGGCTGCGCACCGTCGGCATTCGCCTCGTTAACGTCCGCGCCCGCATCGAGCAAACTGCGCACGGCTTCCGTGTTGCCGCGAAAAGCAGCTTCCAGCAGAGCCGTCGATCCATCAACACGACGGGCGTGGACGTCCGCACCGGCATCAAGCAACAGCTTCACGGCGTTTCCGTAAACGGAAGCCATAAGCAGCGCAGTACGACCATCCCGCAGCTTCGCATTGACGTTTGCTCCCGCAGCAATGAGGTCTTTCACGACATCAATATGCCCCCTCCAGGCTGCCCGGATAATCGGCGTCCAGCCATCCTTGTGCGCGGCGTCCACTTGGGCCCCCGCCTTGAGCAAAACTTCAACGGTCTCCGCATGGCCGCCAAAAGCGGCTCTTCCGAGAGCGGTTTCGCCGTTGGCGTCCTTCGCATCAATGCTTGCTCCCCGGCCGAGAAGAGTTCGAACTTGTGCGGTATCTCCTCTTTCGGCTGCGGCCAACAGGTCTGCATCAAGACCAGTCTGGATTCTCCCCACGAGGATCAAAAGGATAAAGGCAAAATGATGGATCATGGCTGGACGCCAGAATACTCAAAGCGGATGCGAGGATCATTAAAAATGCGATCCTCCTTCGATATCCGCAATTAGCTGTTATTGTATGGACCTGTGATTGGGTTTTTCGATTCTGGTTTTGGCGGCCTGACCATCGTCAGTGAAATCCGCAAGACCCTTCCTCGCTATTCAACAATTTATCTGGGAGATAACGCGCGTACACCCTATGGCTCCCGGTCCCTTGACGTCATTTACCGCTTCACACTCGAAGGTGTAGCTGAGCTCTTCAGGCGGGGGGCTGAATTGATTATCCTAGCGTGCAACACTTCGTCGAGCGTCGCACTGCGCCGAATTCAGCAGGAGTATCTGCCCGCACATCAGCCCGGAAAGCGCGTCCTCGGAATTGTCATTCCGACCGCCGAGGAAATATCACGCGCGAGCAGTTCAAAGGTCATCGGAATTTTAGCTACGCAGGCGACTGTGGCATCAAAGGCTTATCCCCAGGAAATTCACAAAATTGATGCTGAGGTTGAAGTTCGTCAGGAAGCCTGCCCGATGTTGGTCCCGCTCATAGAATCAGGGGATCTGGAGGTGGCGGAGGAAGCCGCGAGAACCTATGTTGAAAACCTTCTTAAACAGGACAATCGCATCGACACCGTGCTCCTGGGATGCACCCATTATGCTTTGATTGAGGATGTGATTCGGAAGTACGTTCCGCCACACGTCGAAGTGATTTCGCAGGGTGCGATCGTCGCAAATAAACTGGCGGATTACTTGAAAAGGCATCCGGAGATTGATGAACGCCTGGATCGATCCGCCCAGGCATTATTTTTCAGCACGGAATATTCAAGTCGGATCCAACGGCTGGGAACGCAGTTCTTTGGACGCTCGATCGTGATCGAAACGATGCAGCTCGGTTCCGGTTAATTGCAGATCTTTCTTGCTTCTTCAAATTCGTCGAACAGACGTCTTGCTCCTTCGCCCGCCAGCGTTGCAATACCGTGGGGCTGATCTTTTTCGATCGTGAACTCCACACGCAGACCATTTTGACGAAAGATCTCCACCTGCGGCCGCATGAGTGAAGCCCACTCCTGATCATGCTCCCCGACGTGCATATAAATGCACATGGACTTCAAATTCCTGATCCAGGGAGCTTCGAGCAAGTAACCGGGAAACCCAGTGACGGAACGAAAGAGGTGTGGAAGAAGTCCCGCCATGTGAAAAGCACTAATACCGCCGTAGGAAGGACCTGCAACGTGGAACTTCCCGCCTTCAATCCTGTAGTCCCGCATGATCTGGTTCAAGAAGGCAGGGAAAATCAAATCTCCGCGCTCAAAGAACAACTGTCCCGCGGGCGCCGCGGGACTCACAACAATGTAACCGCGCCTTTCGGCTTCCGCCCTCCAGTTTCTCTCAATCATGCCGGCGACTCCACCGAGAGACTGAGACCCTCCCGCAAATGCAAGAACTCCTGGATAAGGCCGGCTGGAATCGTAGTTCAAAGGAAGAACGACCTTATAGTCGACGCGAAAGCCCTCGAACATTCCACTCCTGTCGATGACCTCACCGGCTGTTCTCGAGCTTGATACGCAAATGAGGAGGAGCATGGTCGCGGTGAGACTCGAAAATTTCATGATTCAGAATTGGAGATGTTGTCGGGTCAGGTCAGTTTGCTTAGATCGAGTATATTGATCTCAGTTCCTTCCGATCCGACGGTCGCAAGGAGGGGATTTGCCGGATGAAAGTCCAACCCCCGAACAAACTCTCGCTTTTCCGGGTTTGGAAACTGTTCCGGATACATGGCTATCCACTTTCTCGCATCAACGCGCCAAAAATGGAGGCCGCGATTGTCGCGGAAAGACAACATCGTCCCATCGGGCGAAAATACGAGGGTCTGCGTGCCGGAAGCATCGGAGGTTAGTTCAACGGCCTCTCCTTCGAACCCTTCCTGATTCGCTCGGACCAACTGGACGCTGTGATCGACGCCGACCGCAAGCAATTCTTCGGACGGAGACCATGCCAGGGAACGGACAGGCGCCGCCATTCTGGCGCTTCCCACAACTTCGGCGGACAGGAGACTTGCCAAGAGCAACATACTTCCTTCTTGTCCCGCGATTGCAGCTAGAAACGTCATATTGTTTGAACACGCTGCCGCTGCGAAGCCCGTCTGCTCATTGAAATGCGCCTCCATCTCTTCCGTCCATCCGGGCAGCAGGCATTGACCGTCCAGTGCGCGAAACCGGTCTTGAGAACAGGTGACGATATAAGCGCCTTCCTTCGTCATTTGGATCGTGTGGACCGCCGAATGGTGCCCTTCCAAAGTGAATTCGGACTTTTCGGCTGTTGTTACGTCCCACACGACTCCTGACCCGTCGGCTGAACCAGTCATTAGATATTCACTGGACTGATGCCACGCCGCAGCGGTCATCGCCTTGCCGCGATCCTCAAGTTTACGGACGATCCTTTGTGTTTCCATTTCCACAATGACTGCCGAACCAGACATTGTGGAAGCCGCGATCCATTTGCCGTCGGGCGACCAATGGACGCTCGATATCGGGCCGCTGCGAAGATTGATTTCGTGAAGGCGAGTTATTTCGGACATGCTTGATTCTGTGAGTCGGCAATCTCGTGACAGTAGACAGCAGATGACGAGTAGAAACCAGAAAAATTACTGATCAACCAGATGCGAACGTTAGTATTTTATGAGCGAAAACACTTCATAATCGCTGAGCCGTTCACGTCCCCGAAGAAAATCGAGTTCGATAACAAAACTGACGCCGACGACCTTTCCTCCAAGCTTTTCAACGAGCCTCACAGTGGCCAGACTCGTACCTCCAGTCGCCAACAGATCGTCCGCAATAAACACACGTGCGCCAGGTTTAATCGCGTCCTTGTGAATCTCCAGGGTGTCCATGCCGTACTCGAGTTCATAGCTGATGCGCTCGGTCTCCGCGGGAAGCTTGTTGGGTTTTCGAACGGGAGCAAAACCTGCGTTAGCGTTATATGCGACGGCGGGCGCGAAAATAAACCCTCTAGCTTCGATGCCAAGGACCACATCGGGCTTAACAGTCTTGGCCTGGTCCGTCATGGCGTCGATCACTTTGCGAAAGCCTGTCTGGTCCTTTAAAAGCGTCGTGATGTCATAAAAAAGAATGCCCGGCTTCGGAAATTCCGGAACTTCCCTTATGAGCTTTTTCAAATCGTCCATTTCAACCTCTGATTACAAATGATGTGTGCGTAGCGGAGCCTGGCAAATCCTCCTCGATCACTTCACTTACTCGCGCCCCCAATGGTCCGCGTTCGAGGTCCCGCCTAAACTGCATTAGCGAGCTTTCATCCGCTTCGGCATAAACCTCGACTTCACCCGTCGGAAGGTTGCGGGCATAACCATATACCTTCCATCTATGAGCAGCCTCCAGTGTGAAGTACCGGTATCCTACTCCCTGAACCCGCCCTCGCACGAGAAAGTGTTTAACCATCCCCATGTTCAAGCGGTGACCGGAAGTTTGGCGTTCTTCCACGCCGTCATGCCTCCAACAACGTTGGACACAGAAGTGAAGCCCATACGCTCAAGCACGCTCGCCCCGATTGAAGAACGGAATCCTCCCGCGCAAACCAGGGCGATTTTCGCATGGCGATTCAGGGGAACAGCAGTTTCCGCCAGATGGTTCAGCGGATGATTGTCGGCCCCCTCAATGTGTCCGACGTTCCATTCCGCCGGGCGCCGAACGTCAACGACCGCATCCATAATCTTCGCATCAATGCGGTGCTGTAGTTCCTCAACGCTGACCTGCTCGGTTGTCGATAGGGCTAATCCGGCCTGATGCCATGACAAGATGCCAAGCTCCAGATATCCTCGAACGTTCTCCAGACCGACGCGCGCCAAACGGGTCCGCGCTTCGCTAACTCGATCCTCTTCCTCCGCTATCAGGATCAATGGCGTCTCGGACTTCAACATTGTTCCTGCCCACGAGGCGAACTGTCCGCACAAGCTGATATGCAACGAACCGGGCACATGTCCGGCCCCATACTCGGATGCGGTGCGCGTGTCGACCACCAGAACGCCGTCTGACTGCTGTCTCTGAACCTCGAAGGACGTCAGCGCAACGGGGGACGGCAGATCTTGAAGGAGGTGAGGACCTTCAAGATTTATTTTTGCATCCATCCCAAAATAGGAAGGGGCCTCCGGCAAATCGGTCGTCATCATACTGATGAAGTCCTCGCGCCGCATGGGCCTCAAAGCGTAATTGAATTGGCGCTGCTCGCCAATCGTCGATGTGGTTTCACTCGAGATGTTGCGGCCGCACATGGAACCGGCGCCGTGCGCCGGAAAAACCTTCACCTGGTCCGGCAAACGCATCAGCTTGTTATGAAGGGAGTCGTACAGCATGCCCGCCAGATCCGTGGGCGCCATGCGTGATCCCAGCAGGTCTGGCCGCCCAACATCGCCGATGAATAAGGTGTCGCCGGTCATCACGCCTTCCGGAACAACAGTGGATTTTTCTTTATCGAATATCAGAATGCTGATGGACTCCGGTGTGTGCCCTGGCGTTTCAAGAAAGCGAAGAACAACACTGCCAAAAGCAACTTCATCACCTTCACGAACGGGTACGTGGTCAAACTTCGGAGATGCCTTGGCGCCAAAGTAGATCCGGGCATGGGTGAGAGCGGCCAGCTCCCGATGCCCTGAAATGAAATCGGCATGGCAGTGCGTTTCAATCACATGTTTTATCGTGAAACCATGCTGCCGGGCTTCTTCGAGGTAGATGTCAGCGTCACGCTGCGGATCAATCACCGCAGCTTCGCCTCCAGACCCGATCAGGTATGAAGCATGCGCCAGACAACCAAGGTAGAACTGTCGGAGGTGAATTGGCATCGCACTGGGATTTTAACTAAAGAGGGAGCCGGGGGGAAATTCGGGGAGGGGGAATTGAAAAAAATGAAAATTTGGCTACTGAATAATTTTCATTTTTCATCTCCCCTCCTTAGTTTGCGATTTCAAGCATGCGGTTGAGTGCAACGCGGGCATCGCGAGCGATGTCAGTAGGTACAGAAATCTGGTTGACGACGCGGCCTTCGTGTAAGTTTTCAATCGACCACAGAAGATGCGGCGCATCGATGCGAAACATCGTCGAACACAGGCAACCACAATCGTCCAGGGGAATAATCAGGCGATCAGGGTTTTCCTTCTTCAGCCGGTTGACGAGATGAATCTCCGTGCCAACAGCCCACTGCGAGCCTGGCGGCGCTTGCGTTAGGCGCTTGATGATATGTTCAGTTGAACCCACATCATCCGACAACTGGACCACGTCGAAACGGCACTCGGGATGCGTAATAACGCGGATGCCTGGGTATCGCTCGCGCACTTGGGCGACATGATGGGGCAGAAACCGTTGATGGACGGAGCAGTGTCCTTTCCACAGAATGAAGCGTGTATCCCTTAACGCCTGCTCCGTGTTGCCGCCGAGCTCTTCAAAGGGATCCCACAACGCCATCTCTTCAAGCTGAAATCCTAAGGAATAGGCTGTATTCCGCCCCAGATGCTGATCCGGCATAAAGAGAATCTTGTCTCCCCGTTCCAGCGCCCAGCGAATCACAGCAGACGCGTTTGAAGAGGTGCAAACCGCGCCCCCATTCCGACCACAGAATGCTTTGATCGTGGCTGCGGAGTTGATGTATGTGATTGGGACGATTCTCTCAGAACTGATTCGCGCCAGATCATCCCAGCAAGTCTCAACCTGATCCGAAGCGGCCATATCCGCCATGGAGCATCCCGCGCTCAAATCCGGTAGAACGACTTTTTGGTGATTTCCGCTCAGAATGTCGGCGCTTTCAGCCATGAAGTGAACGCCGCAAAAGACAATGTATTCCGCTTCTTTCCGGCTCGCCGCCCACTGGGAAAGCCTGAATGAGTCGCCCCGAACGTCGGCGAATTTGATTACCTCGTCCCTCTGATAGTGGTGTCCGAGAATCACAAGCCGGCGGCCCAGTTCCTTGCGAATCTGGAGGATTCGCTGCTCGGTCTGATCCTCTGTCAATGTCGTGAAATGGTCTGGCAGTATGGTTTGCAGCATCGATCGTTTTCTATCCTAGCACAGCCCATTGCCCTGCTAGGCCCGCCCCAATGAAACGAACGGGTTACGCAACTCGTGAGTTCATTTCTTATATCCGTGCCTCGCTACAGTTTTTGTCGCGGCCATCCGATACGAGTTTCGGATGAAACCATGAACGCCGTGCTGGACTACAAGCGAAAGATCCATGCCATTCAGGACTTACCGACTCTGCCGGTCATCGCTCAACGTGTGCTGGCCGTAGCGAATGATGAAGACGAAGGCCCCGAAAAACTGTCCACAATCATAGCGACTGACCAATCCCTCAGCGTCAAGGTCCTAAGGCTCGCAAATTCGGCATATTACGGCTATCGCGGCAAGGTCAGTACGATTCGGCGTGCAGTTGCGCTCATCGGCTTGAACATGATGAAGCAGTTGTCTCTGAGTGTGCTGGTGACCGGATCGTTTGGTCGTGGCGGAAAGGCTCGAGCCGATTTTTGGAAACACTCCTTCTGGGCGGGGACTGCCGGAGCAATGCTGGGCAAGCATGTTGGAATTCGCGACAACGACGTCTGTTTTATGGCAGGACTTCTTCACGACGTCGGAAAGCTGATCATCGAAACTTATTTTCCGGACGAGACGGACTTGGATCACACAGAGGTTGGCGCATGGATGGCCGAACGCTGGCAATTGCCGCAACAGTTGATTAATGCCATCGCGCTTCATCACGCCACGGACATTGAACTTCTTACCGAACCTGTTGTTGCGTGCACCCATGCCGCCAACGTGTGCTCAAAACTTGCCCTGGCAGATAAGGAAACAACTGAAGAAATACATCCCAATGTTCTCGCTGCCATCGGAATGACGGAAACGGACATGCGCAAAATAGTCATCGAACTTCGGAGCGGAAACTCGAAAATCAATGAACTCTTCAAATAAGTCACCGGATATTCACAAAGATAGTCCTGAGCGCCAGATCGAATTTCTCGCTTCGGCGCTCGATCAAGCCAACGCGAACATCAGGATCAAGATCGATGAATTGTCCCTGGTGCGACGCGTCGGGGACGCCATCAGCCACCACACCTCGCCGTGGGCGTTATCATCCGAGCTCGTGAATGCGATTGCCGAAACCGTCAATTGCAAGTTCGCCCTGATTTATTCGGGGGTTGACGCCGGAATGCTGGAATTACAGGCGGTTTCGAGCTTGTTCTCCTCAAGCGAGCAGTTTCCGAAAACTCTTCGTCGCGCCCGAATGATCCGCTGGCTTGAACAAACCCACAGTCCGATCGAGATTTCGGATCTTACCGGTTGTCCCGATTGGTGCTATGACTGGCCGTTTCCCCGCTCGTTGTCGGCCTGGTTGTGCGTCCCGCTGCTCACGCGAAACGATATTCGGGGCGTTCTGTGCCTGGCTGACGATACGCCGGGGGCCTTTGATGAGAAAACGTTGCGGACCTTGATGGTCGTCGTACCCCAGATCGCAAGTGCATTCGCCAATATCGGGCTGTACGACCATCTGCGCGCTTCCGAGATGAAGTATCGGTCGCTCGTCGAGGGCATGCAGGATGCGGTCTATATATGCGATAAGCAATGGCAGATCATTGAAGCCAATCCCGCAGCCGAAGGGCTTTTTGGGGAAATAGTCGGAAAAAGCCTCCCGGAGCTCTTCGCGGATTCCGAAAGCGCCGGCAGATTCATGGAAGACGTTCGCCGCGCCCGCTTCGTTCAGAATTTCGAAACCGAACTTCGCGGCACGGAGAACAAGAGGGTCGTCACACTGATAAGCGGCGTGATGGACGGCGAGCGTTGCCATGGCGTGATCAAGGACATGACGGAGCGCACGCGTCTGCTTGAACAGGTGACGCAAGCGCAAAAGATGGAATCCATCGGCACTCTGGCCAGCGGCGTCGCTCATGATTTCAACAATATTCTCGGAATCATTCTACCCAACGCAGAGCTGATCAAACTGCGCTTGGGAGCCGGATCTCCGGCGCTGAAATTCGCGGATGTGATCATTAACGCCTCAACGAGGGCCGCTCAAATCACAAAGCAATTGTTGTCGCTGTCTCGCAAGAATCCGCTTAGCGTCCGGGTGGTCAGTCTCAATGATTCCATTCGAACGACTTCCAAGCTTCTGGAAGAAACCCTCGAGCGGCGAATTCAGATGGAGCTCGACCTGGCGACGGAGCCAACCACCATCAAAGCCGATGAAACCCAGATCGGCCAGGTGCTCCTGAACCTTGCCATCAATGCACGCGATGCCATGCCAGAAGGCGGCACTCTCAAATTCAGCACCAAAAATCTTGGGGACAGCATCGAAGCGAGAGTTTCCGACACTGGAACAGGAATTGACCGGAAGATCATCTCAAAGATTTTCGACCCATTCTTTACGACCAAGGACAAGTCAAAGGGCACAGGATTAGGCCTCAGCGTTGTATATGGAATCGTGAAGCAGGCCGGAGGAACCATTGAGGTTGAGAGCGCTCCTGGAGTTGGAACCGAGTTCATCATGAAATTTCCACATTCCCGTGATGCAGGCAGGAACAGCTCAGCGCAGCATCAGCACGTAAGAGGCGGCAAGGAAACGATTCTCATCGTCGATGACGAACCTGAAATGATCAGCCTGCTCCAAACGGCTCTCAAGGAGCTCGGCTACACGATCCGAACGGCTCGCAACGGAATGGAAGCGATCGAAAGTGCGTCCGAGGACATCCATCTCATCATTCTCGACATGATCATGCCGGTGATGGACGGCATCACTGCGTTGCGAGGAATTCGTCAAAAGAATCCAGACGTAAAAGTGCTCATCTCGAGCGGCTATACATCGCCCGAGAAGGCCCCCATGCTTGAAAGAATCGGCATTGAAGGGTTCGTGCAAAAACCTTTTGAACTCGCCAAACTCGCGTCCACAGTCAGAGACGTGCTTGACGGGGTTGCGGTATAGCACGTACCATTCCGTGGCATTGAACCTTGCTGCGGGGTGGGTTGATGGCGGAAGATACCGACAATAAAGGAAATTGGCCCTCATACACCATGGTCGATCCGCGAATGCGGAAGATCTATTTTCAGTTTTACCAGGAAACATACCGGACATCTCAAATCGATCGAAAAACAAAGGAACTCATTGCAATCGCCGCGTCTCTGGCGAGCCATTGCAAAGGTTGCCTTGAAGGCCATATTAAAAAGGCGCTCAAATATGGCGCTACCAAAGAAGAGTTAAGCGAGACCATCGCCATTACGATGGGCGTAAGCGCAGCGGCTATGGTGGACCTTACGGATATCGCCGCTGAGAATCTGC